>CAUBKG010000041.1 GCA_958436475.1 uncultured Clostridia bacterium | reverse complement strand
TACTCCTCCTCCGTCCAGTTCATGGTTTAATACCTCGTATCCTGCTCATAAAATCGCTGCCTTGGGCCGCTGAATTTCAGTTCGATCCTGCCTGTGACGCCCTCTTTGTTTTTGGTGATGATAAGATTGCGCGAGCCATCGTCCTCCTCGGGTGCAGAGAGCATCATGATGACGTCTGCATCCTGCTCAATCTGCCCGCTGTCACGCAGGCTAGCCATGCCCGGGGTTTCGCTTCCGCCGCGGTTGAGCTGGGCGAGGGCTATTACGGCAATACCCAGCTGCTGGGCCATAACATGCAGGTCAACGGATATCTGCGTTACCTGCTCATACCGGGTTTTCCCCGTCCCGCGAAGCAATCCAAGATAATCGATAAAAATGACCTCTGCACGCTCTAGTAAGGCCCGCGCCCTGATTTGCTCGACCGTCCATCCCGCAGCCTGGACGACCGAAAAGTTAAGCCCCTCGTACTGCATGCGGGCCCCGTCCAGCCGCCGCCATGCCTCGTCATCCAGTGCGTGCCTCTTGATCTGCGCGAGGTCGATCCCCGCATAATTTGCGACCAGACGGTCGGTGATTTTGGCCGGGCTGGTTTCGAGCGAAAAATACACCGCCCGGTATCGTCTGGCCATGTGCAGCATCATCTGGAGCGTAAGCGCGGTTTTGCCGGATGACGGCCTGCCGCCTACGATGACGTAATCCCCTTTGCCGATATACGTCCATTTGTCCACGGTCTCGATGCCGGTCTCGATATAGGCCTTGGTTTTTTGCATCCTTGCCGTAAATTCTTCGAGCCCCTGCGCCGGGCTGACTGTGTCCGCCATCTCCTTGCGCTCAAAGCACCGCAGCAGCTCCGCCGCCTCTCTCTGGCACTCGCCGATGTCGTCACCCTCGTCCAGCGTTTTGTACAGCTCCTCGCATTTTTGCTTCGCGCGGCGCAGGGCGGACTGCCTCAGGATTATCTCGATATACCCGCGGTAATTGCCGATATGCGGCACGCTTTCCGCCGCCCCGAGGAGCATGACCTTCATTTCGTCCTGTATTTCCGATCCCATCCGGGCAAGCACCGTCACAACATCCATGCCCTTGCCCTCGCGGTAGAGATCACACATTGCGCTAAAAATAACGCCATACTCAAACGTCTCAAAGTCCCGCTTGTCAAGGCGGAGCATACATTCCGGCATTACCTTTTCCGGGTCAAGGAGGGCACACCCTATCAGCGCCCTCTCCGCCTGTATTGCTGCTGTGTCAATCATGTCAGGCACCTATACCTTTCCGTGTTTTTTTGCTTCGGGGCCTCATCCTCCCACCGCCGCTGGTTAAGCCACGTGGACGGATTGGGGATATACTGGCCGTTGTCCCTCTGCCACTGGTCTGTTTTAGCCTGCGCCTCTATGGCTGACAGCATGGCCGGTAAGAGCTGTTTTGCCCCCTTGATTTTTTTAAACGCCTTTTCCGCCGCCCCTTTCCCGACCTTTTTGGGGTATGCCTGCCAAAAGGCCAAAAAATCGTCGTCATATCCCCCGTGGGGGGTAAGGGGGGTATATATCTTAGTCTTACTCTTACTCTTCGCGCGAGGATCCTCCGCGGAATTTCCGCCGGAATTCTCTCGGATTTCCTGTGGAGTTTCCGCCGGATTTCCGGCGGAAATTTGCCGGATTTCCTTTGCTTTTTTTGCCTTCCGTTCTGCTTCGTTCCTTCGGTTTTCGATTAGCTTTCCGGCGTATTTGTGCCAGTTGTACAGCTGATATCCGCCATCTGCCTCGATTATAAACCCTGCATTTTCCCCCTTCGGGACATTGAGCAGCGCCTCCATGAGCTTCTTTTCTGATTTTCTCCATCTCATTTTTTCTGCGATTAGTGGCGCTTCGTGCTTTGCAAAAAATCCGTCCTCCCGGTTGCAGAGGGCCCAACTCCAAAGGCGGTACAGCTTGCCGACAAGCAGGTCAACATCTATGCCGAGCATGTAAGCCGCCTCGGTCGTCTTGGGATGGTCTGGGAGGTCTACATGCGCCTTATACCATAAACTTGCCATTTATCCACCGCCTAACGTCATTTGTCCATCGATCTGTTTTGATTCCTCCGGCGTGCTGTCTTTGTGCAGCCGCCGGTAATGTGCCCGCACCGGGACGACGTCCAGCCCTTTTCGATCGGCGAGGATCCGCCGCAGGGGCTCTATCGTTTTTGCCTCTGTCGTGCGCCGGTGGTCGCTCTCACGGACAAACGCCTCGATTTCGGCGAGGTCGTCCGTCCGCCAGTAGCCGCGGGCGGCGGCAGAGGACAGGATGACCGTACCTCTGCCAAGCTCCCGTTTGATTGCCTTCCGCACCTCGCGGTCTTTCAGCCCGGTTATCCGGGCGAGCTCCACGCGGGATATGGCATGATCTTTGCCATAGGGTATGTAGTCAGATATTTGCATCATGTTACGCCTCCGTTAAAACGGCAGATCATCCGGGTCGATCTCTTCAAAATCGCCTGGGCCTGCATTTGCAAGGGGTGGCGCTGCATAATCCTCCCGCTGATACCCGCCGGTATTCTCCCGCTTTGGCTCCGCAAAATGCAGGTGGCTTGCGACAACCTCAAACGCCTTGCGCCTGTTGCCGTCTTTGTCTGTGTAGCTGCGGGTCTGGATGGAACCGTCCACCGCCACGAGCTGGCCTTTCCGGAAATACCGGGTGGCGAACTCCGCCGATTTTTGCCATGCGACAACGTCGATAAAATCCGCCTGCCGCTCCTCGCCCTGCCTCGCATACGTCCGCTCCACCGCAAGGGTGAAGGTGGTCACGGGGATGTTGGATTGCGTGGTACGCAGCTCCGGGTCTTTTGTGAGCCGCCCCATAAGGGCCACTGTATTAAGCATCGCAATTAACCTCCACTCCCCTGTCTTTAAGGGCCGAAATCCAAGCCTGTTTAATTTTTTGTGGACAATGTGCCATAGCGTCGGCCCACGTCGGCCAGCGGCCGTGTTGGTCATAGAATTTGTACTGATAGGCGAGGCTATCTCTGTTGTGCGGCTGCTCCGGGCCGTGCTTGACGGCGCACTCCGGGCAAGTACCGGGAGGAGTTGCGCCAAAAAGCACTAGTCCGTGATCGTTTTTTAGGTGTCCCATTAAATTAGTCCTCCTTTTTTGATTTTTACATCTGTAAGAGATAATTTTTATAAAATTCCCGGCGGAAGTCATCCGCCGTCCAGTTGTACGCCTGCATAGCGGCTCTTTGCGCCGCCCTATGTATCCGGTCTGCGGTATCCTTGCACTGATGGGCGGCATACCGCCCAAAGATGTGGCACCGGTCGTGATGGAGCCTTACCTTTAGCCCGTACTGCTCGCTCTTTTTGCGGAGCGAGCCGCCGAAGCAGTGGTGCCAGTCCAGCGGATCGCCGTTGGCAGGCAGGCCGCAGCGCCAGCAGATATCCGGGTTGTCCTGCATAATGCTCCTCATCGCCCCCACTCCTCCTTGATCCTTGCCAGCTCTTCGGGGGTCATGGTCTCGATCCCCAGGTCTTTGCACTCGGACACGATGCCGTCGATCAGGCGGGACATCTCTTTTGTGTTGTAGGTGGATGAGCCGTAATAGCACTGCAGCTGTATGCCTGCCTTGCCGTTTACGGTGACCTCTCCGAGTTCCCGCGCGGTGCGCCAGGTCTCCTTCACCCGCTCCGCGGCCTCCGGTATTACCGCGATGTACGTGCACCTGCCGTACCGCTCCAGCATCGTGAGATACACGCTGTCCTTGTCTGTGCGCAGTACCTCGGCCATTTTGTCCATGAGCGTCCAGGCATAGGCGTTGGCGTTCAGCGAGCGCTTATTACGCTTTTGCTGGATCTGTGCGATGTATGCCGTGCCCTTTTTATCAAAGACAAACTGGTGGGCGCGGGCGGGGGGAGGAAGGCTTTATGCAAAGCCATATATCCCCATCCCGCTCCTCGCATCTTGCCTCGGTAAACTCTATCTCGGTCATTGCTCCATCCCTTTGCGCAGGCAGGCGGGGCACTTGCCGTATTTATTGGCCACGTCCTGTGCCGTCATGATCTGGCCGTTATGTTTGATCCCCTTGATCTCGCCCCCGCAAATAGCACATACCAGCGGCTGATCCTGCACCGGATAAGAGGGATGCGGCGTATCCCGGTCGGGGTCAACCGGCTCCTTGGTCGGGATGCAAAACACCTCAAAGCACGCATATTTAAATGCTGCGCTCATTGCCTTGTTGCTGGCCTTGTCTCCGCTGTCCATACCCTCGCCGGTTACAACGGATACCACGGAGCTGCCGTCCTCGGCATAAAACGTAAACCTGACCTTAAGGATCGAGTAAATGAGGTTTGTGCCTTTGGTTGTCGTACGGTCTTCGCGTGTCTGCTCCAGCACCTCCGGGCACACAAATATCCGATTTTTGATAAATACCGGCTGCATGGCGATATACACTGCGTCTATTCCGCGGAACAAAAACCCCTGTTGTTTATTGCGCTCGTTTTTGCAGATTGCGCCGACATCCGACATGGCATTACAGATCGCGCTGTAAATCTTTGGACTATCCATTGTGTCACTCCTCCGGTGTAAGTGGGCATTGATTTCCAACGCCCAAGAATGGGTATACGATATATTCGCCTGTTATCAGACATTTCCACCGCTTGAGGCTGTCCTCGTTGCGGCAGTAGGGGCACCACTGGCACCGCACCCTGTCCTCGGGAAAATTCACGGCCACGACCGCAGAGCACCTGGTATAATACTCAACCTTATCTAATCCGGGCATACGCGTGACCCCTCCTTCCACTTGTGGTAGCGGCGGTCAAGGCAGTTTTCGCACACCATTTTTCCGCCTACCAGCTCCCAGCAGTCCTCTCCCTGTAGGACGCACCCACACTCATCACACCGGGGCTTTGTCTCCCGGCATTCTCCGCACCCATCACAGGTGCGGCGGGTATTAAAACGGCAGGTCATAGCTCAAGACCTCCCACGGCCTTTTTGAGCGCGTTGCATCGGTCGAGCCAATCTCTGCCCGTCTTTGTCACGCTCTCGGTGCGCAGCATGTCTTTGCCTGCAAGCTGGCACGTAACCGTTTTGTTGTATGGGTAATCCCAAAAGTCCACGTTGATCCAGCGCTCGGCAAGCGCAAGCTGCACACCCATGACATATACGATTGCATCGGCCTCTATTGCTTGACAACCGAGGATGCGTCCGATATAATCATCAATAGAGATATTTTTGCTTCCGCTCTTTGAGGTGCCAGCCTCGGGGGCGGATATTTTTTTGATATCCATGATTACACCTCCGATGCAAGCGCGGTGGAAAGCTCCTCAATCTTTGCGAGCACCCGCGGGCGGTTTACCATGTCCGGGTCGTCATGCACCAGTTTTTTGAGGCTGCTTAAAAGGCTCATGGCGTCATCCACGGCGGTATACCGGCGTAATATAACGCACCCGGTGTCGTCCGTCATGATTTCCACCGGCGTGCCCGGCTCCATCCTGTACTTGCGGCAGAGCTCTTTTGGGATTACGATCCGCCCGAGCGTGTCGACCTTCCTTACAATGCCTGTTGCTTTCATAATTTTTTGTCCTCCTTTAAAAAATCTGCATATGATCTCCGGATATCCTGTATCCGGTTTGCAAGGGCTATGTACATGGTTGCGTCCCTGGGTCGGGTGCTCTGGTGGTTTGCCGCGGCAACTAACTCCTGATCCAGCCGCCGGAATGCATCCTCAACCGCTTTGCGCATCGTTATCCCTCCCCATCGGTAAGAGCGATACCCAATACGCACAGCCCCATTACCACAAGCCCGATCACGGTATATGTGACATACTGGCTTATGCTCGGGATTGTTTCGGCGTCCGCCCCTCCGGCGACGCCGAGTATCCAGACAAAGCTGAGCAGCAGCCCTACCGGGGACGCATACTTGATGCACTGGATGATTTTATGTTTCATGCTTTTTCGCCTCCTGTTCCAGCTTTTTTGCCCGGTTGATCACGTCTTGTATGTACTCATCTAACGTCATGTCATTGGATAAACACACGCCAAGGATTTTTGCATAGTTTGCGGCCCCATCATTAACCACAGTAACGCTTCTCCCACATACTTCCGCGCCCATATCATCACTCCTTCACGATCAAAATTTTTAGCTTGCCTTCGGCGGTGCCGGGGGCTTATCCGACACCGTCTCCATCCGACCGATCATATATCCGGTAATCAGGAGCTTGGATTCCTTCGGCAGCCTTTTAAGCATTTCCGCGATGTTTTCCATGTGCTTAATTTTCTTGTTCATTTTCGCACCCCCTATCTGTTCCCTCTGTGGACATTATAATCCACTAAGTGGACATTGTCAATGCTTTTTTGTTTTCTTTGTGTACTTTTTTGTTGACTTTCTTTTTTGTAGATGTTATTCTTAATTAAGAAAGGATGAGATAAGATGACGCAAGGCGAACGGGTCAAAGAGGCGCGCAAAGTTCTTGGCCTAACTCTAGAAAAGTTTGGGGAACGAGTTGGGGTCGGAAAAACTGCAATTTCAAATATCGAAAATGGGAACCGAAATGTAACAGAGCAAATGGCAAAAGCGATTTGCCGCGAATTTAACGTGGATTATTTTTGGCTTACCGAAGGCTCCGGTGAAATGTTTGTTGATAAGGATATCGACACGCAGTTTATGGATTTAATTGATAAGGCCATGAGCGGCGAAAACGAGTTTATCCGAGGGGTGTTCAAGGCGTTTGCGAAATTTGGCGACGCAGAATGGGAAATGCTCGAAAAGTTTGTCCGAGATGTTTATGAAAACGGTATTTCTGTTCAAGAGAACAAAAAATCCGAGGAATAACCCCCGGATTTTTGCCTTGCATAAATGCACAAATTATGTAATAATATTAATAAATATGTAAATATTTCAAATCGTTTTGAGGAGGTACGAGGATATGGCGGTAAAAGTGTGCCCTGTATGTGGAGCAAAAGTAAAGTGCAAAATAAAGGTTGCAAATGGAGGAGTAATCTGCTCTTTATGCTCCCAACTGAGCCCTAATTACGCGGTGGAAACGGTGGAAGCATTAAAAGAGTATTATAAAACGCAGACACACCGCAGAAGTATATTTGCAAAGACAAGGGAGCTAAAAAGCGTCTTTAGCGACACAATCGTAATCGATGAGAGCAACAAACTTTTTTATATCTACAAAAAAAATTACTTACCGATCATTTATCAATTTGATGAGGTTAACGGTTGCGAATACATAGAGATCCCACCAACACAGACAATATCAAAAAAAAGGGGGGGCTTCGGAAGGGCTGTTGTCGGCGGTGCGTTGTTCGGTGGGGCTGGCGCTGTCGTCGGTGCCTCTACCGCTAAAACAGTAACCACTCAAACACGCGGGCTAAGGTATTTGAGCGTGCATATGCATACATACGCCGGGGACATGGACATAAAGGTATATTCCCCCCCGGCAAACGCTGAACAATTTTTTAATATTTGTGCCCGCACCTCCCGCAAGGAAGATGATGTTGATAAAATCTTAAAATATAAAAAACTGCTGGATGCAGGAGCAATTACACTGGAACAATTTGAGGCAAAAAAGAAAGAGTTATTAAACATATAAATAAAAATAGCCAAGGATTTTTCCCTGGCTATTTTTATCTACCTCTATATTAGTCTTTGTTAGGCGGCGTTTTGCTTTGCTTGGTGTAATAATATAACACGTGCTCATAGATAATTTGTATGTATCGTTCGTTTTTAATCTCTTTGACCATTTTTATGATATTTTCCACTTTTTTGTTTTTCATTTTTTGTTCCTCCAAATTTAGCAGAACATTTGTTTGGTGTGTTTATTATACATTTATGAGCTGTCCCAAACTTGGGACACGGTATTATTTTCAAAATCCTCCTTTACTAATTTATCCTTCTACATATAAGGAGGCGTTTTAAGCTAATTTTGTGACCAAATGTGACAAATCATCACAAAAAATTTTTTAAAAAATAAAAAAAGCCCGCTCGGATGAGCAGGCAAACTGGAAGTGATTATTTTGAGAGCTGTTGGATATTGCAGATACAGCACGGACAATCAAACGGAAAACAGTATAGCGTACCAAATCAGTGAGATTCAAAAATTTTGCGAATCCCATCATTTATCTCTGGTAAATATTTATATTGATGAGGCACTGTCCGGTACTAACACCAACCGGCAAGGGTTAAAAAAACTGCTTGATGATGTAAAAGCAAAAGCGTTTGACGCTGTAATTATCTATGACCAAAGTCGACTATCGCGCAATATTTTAGATTGGTTTTCGGTGCGCGAAACATTGAGACGTTATGACATCAGTCTGTTTTCGTGCACCGAGCAACTGGACAACGGCGAATCAAGCGGAGCCGGTTTTTTATCCGAGGGTGTGCGGGCGCTATTTAATCACCAAATGGTATTAGATACGCGTGCAAAAACAATATCCGGTCAGACCGCCAAGGCAAAGCAAGGGGCATTTCTTGGCGGCACACCCCCGCTCGGGTATGATATTATCGACGGTAAATACGTTATCAATCCTACCGAAGCGGAGGGAGTACGTCTTATATTTGATTTGTACGCCAAAGGCAAAGGCTATGGATACATAATAGATGAGCTTGCCCGGCGAGGGATTAAGTCAAAGCGTGGGGGCAAAATCGCGAAGAACGCACTTTATGCCATCCTGCGCAATGAGCGATATTTCGGAATATATAGTTGGAACAATAAGCAAATCAAATACATCCGCAAATGGGCTGGCGGTAAGCCAAATCCAAATAAAGTTGTTATCGGCGAGGGCATTATCCCCCCAATCATCGAAAAGGAGTTGTGGAAAACAGTGCAAAAAAAAATCAAACAGAATGCTCACAATCCCGCGAGTGCGGCAAAAAATGAATATCTGTTATCCGGGCTAATCCGCTGCGGAATGTGCGGAGGCGCTTTCCACGGCGTGACGACCACCAGTGGGAAGGGATACAAAACCCGGTATTATGCCTGCGGAAACCATCGATCTAAGCATGCTTGCGATTGCAAAAACATTAACGCAGACGAGCTGGAAGTATTGGTTTGTGCCCTGGTAGAGCAGGATATCCTCAACGAGTCCATAATAGAGGATTTTGCCGATCTCATACTCGCATCATATAAAGATACAGGCAAAGACCGCGGCAGAATAAAGCAAGCCATATCGGATTGTGATATGCGTATTACAAACCTTTTAAAGGCGGTCGAAAAGGGATTAAATCCAGAAGCCGCCTTTGAGCGCATAGACACGATCCGCGCGGAAAAAGTTACGCTACAAACACAGTTGGACAAGCTGGGAGCCGGGGCTCCGTCCCGCCAGAGTATCCTGACCGTACTTAAAAAGGACGTTGAGGCGTTGAAAGCCGACCGGGCCGCGAACATAAAGCCGATGCTGCATAAATACATCACCGGGATCATCGTAACAAATGATTCTGTAACCATCAATACGGTTGCAGACAAAAAATTTACGACCCCGGACGAATCCAGGGTCGTAAATAAGAATGGTTGCGGGGGCAGGATTTGAACCTACGACCTTCGGGTTATGAGCCCGACGAGCTACCGAGCTGCTCCACCCCGCGTTATCTAATTTTTAGTGCTTTCCTATCATAGCACTTTTGATTCACGCTGTCAACCATATTTTATCTTACGCGGAAAAGAAGAAGAATATTCGGCCCGTCTTTCAAAAGTGTGAATGGGTGTGGGCCAAGCCGTTCAGCGCTTTTTCCGCCGTTCTTTTTTTGAGGTATTCCCCCGTAATTTGACTTTTCCTTTTTCAATGCTATAATATTGTATTGCAGGGTGGCGGCCCGGGCCGCCACCCTTTTTCTGCCCCGCGGGGCAGAAAAAACGCAATTCTTCTGTTTTTGGGGAGGATTCCTATGGATATGCTTCGTGAGGTCCAGCTCAAGGAGCTTGAAATATTGCAGGAAATCAAACGCATCTGCGAAAAGCACGGCATCCCTTATTTTCTGGCGTGCGGCACGCTGCTCGGTGCGGTGCGGCACCAGGGCTTCATCCCCTGGGACGACGATGTGGACATCTCCATGTTTTATGAGGATTACCTCCGCTTCCTGGAGGTATGCAAAACCGAGCTCGATCCGCGGTTCTTCCTCCAAAATTATATGACCGATAATAACGACCAGCAGGCGTTTACTAAAATCCGCATGAACAACACGGCCTTTATCCCGGTGCACCACACAAAGCATCATATCCACCAGGGTATTGCGATCGATATTTTCCCCCTTTCGGGGCTCTCGGGAAACAGGCTCTCCCTTTCCCTGAAAAAGAAAATCGTGCAGGTGAGCAATTACGTGCAGGCCCAGGGCTATATCGCCGCCAACTACGAGGAATTTGAGGAAAAGCTGGGAGGGGCGGGCATCCGCATGCTTTTCCTGTTTTATAAGCTGCCTTTCCGTTTCCGCCGGTGGCTGCACGCCTTCCTGCTCCGGCGGGTGCTGAAGCCCTGCAGGGGCAAGGAATTCATCGCCACCGTGTGGATGTCCATTTCCGATCGATACATCCACCCCGCCTCTGTGTTTGAAAACACTGTTTTTCTTCCCTTCGAGGGGGAATCGTTTCCCGCGCCGGCGGGGTATGAAGAATATCTCTCCATACTGTACGGCGACTATATGCAGCTTCCTCCTGAAGAGGACCGGCGCGCGCACGGCAAAATGATCGTGGATCTCGAAAACGACTACACTAAATATTTAAAATAACAGCCCCCCGGTGGATATGCTTCCAACGCATATCCGCTTTTTTGCGCGCAGGCCATGGGACACCGGGGCCGGAACTGGAACAGAGCCTTGAAATCCACACACAAATGTAAAATTTGCTTTACATTTATACCGCCCTGTGTTATACTCAAGAAAGTAAAGCTTACTTTACGTTTTAGAAAGGAGGCGCCAGGTCCCGTTGCAGACAAAGATTCAGGAATTCCGAAAAACGCGCGGCGTTACACAAAGCGAGCTTGCCGATGCCGTAGACGTCACCCGGCAGACCATCATTTCTCTGGAAAATGGGAAATACAACGCCTCCCTCCTGCTGGCGCACCGGATCGCACGTTATTTCGGGGTGGCCATTGAAGAAATCTTTCTGTTCGATGAGGAGGAATCCATATGAGAGGTTTATTCTGTACCTTCCCCGCAAAAAACGACGAGGAATTCCGCGCTGTGGTGCGCACGCGCATGCGGGTGATGGCGGTGTTCTTCCTGCTCGGCGCCGCCACCCTTGCAGTTACCCTGTTGGCGAAATTCCGGTGGACGGTGGCGGTGAGCGAACACACGCTCGGCGTTTTTTCCGGAATCGGCTCCGGGCTCATCGTTGTTTCAGCCATTCGCTGGCTTCAAAACCGCCGGATCCTCTCCGATGAAAAACGGCTCCGGGAGGAACGCCGCAAAAGCACAGACGAACGTCTCATCGCCATCAGCCACAAGGCATTTCGCACGGCTGCCGCCGCACTGGTCGCTGCGCTGTATATCGCATTGCTCGTGGCCGGCATGTTCTATCCGGTTCTGTTTTCCATTCTGGCATTGCTCGTATTTGTGTTCTTCGTTACCTATGTCATTTGCTACTATGTGTTTGAGAAACGCATGTAAAACCTTTTAAGGAGGCGCTCTATGAACGAAATTCTTCAGGTAAAAGACCTCTGCAAAACCTTCCGGCTCTCCGCCAAGCAGCAGAGGCTGGAAAAAACCAATCAAAAGGTGCGGGTCGCCGTGGACCATCTTTCCTTTTCCGCCTATGAAGGGGAAATCTTCGGCCTGCTCGGCCCGAACGGCGCGGGCAAAACCACCACGCTCCGCATGCTTGCCACCCTCATCCGGCCAGACAGCGGCGACGCCCTGGTAGACGGCGCCAGCATTGTACAGCAGCCGGATGCCGTCCGCGGCAAAATCGGGTTTCTGACGAGCGAGCTGCGGCTCGAGGAGTTTTTCACGCCCCATTATCTCTTCGATTTCTTCTCCGAGCTGCACCACGTGGACCCGCTGGTGCGAGACAAGCGCCGGGAAGACCTGTTCCGCCGGTTCGGCATTGATGAATTTGCGGAGGTAAAGGTGGCTAACCTTTCCACCGGTATGAAACAAAAGGTTTCCCTGGTGATTTCCATCGTGCACGACCCGAACATCATTATTTTCGACGAGCCCACCAACGGGCTGGACGTTCTCACCGCCAAGGTCGTAACCGATTTCCTTCAGGAGCTCAAGAAGCAGGGCAAAACCGTTTTGATCTCCACACACATCTTCAGCCTGATCGAAAAGATCTGCGACCGGGTCGGGATTATCATCGAGGGAAAAATGGCCGTGTGCGATTCGCTTGCAAACGTGATGGCGGGCAAGTCCCTGGAAGACCGATTCTTCGATATTTATGCGGAAAGGATGGGTGAAGCCAAATGAAAAGCGGAATCCTCACCATTTTAAGGAAAGAGCTTGCGCGCTTTTTTGGCGACAGGCGCATGGCCTTTACCACCATTCTTCTCCCCGGCCTGCTGATTTATCTTGTATACAGCCTGATGGGGGGCGCCATCGGAAACATGTTTTCCGTAGACGATGAATACAAGCCCAGCATTTCCGTCGTCAATCTTCCCGCTTCCATTGGGGCCGCCGCTAAAGAGGCCGGGCTCGAAATGGAGCCGATCGGCGAAAGCGGGCTGGAAGATGCCAAGCAGCAGGTGGAAAACAAGGAGCTCGATATCTGCCTCGTGTTCCCCGCGGATTTCGACAGCGCAGTAGCCGCCTACGATTCCGCCTCCGGCAAGGCCGCCCCGAACGTGGGCGTTTACTACAACACGGCCGATACCCACTCGAGCGCGGCATTCTCCATGGTGACCGGCCTGCTCGACCGGTATGAATCCCTCATGTCCAATAAATTCGACGTCAACAGCGGCGAAGAGACCTATGACCTCGCAACCAAAAAGGATACCGCCGCCACCCTCTTCACCTCCATGATGCCCATGCTGCTCATGATCTTCCTGTTCTCCGGCTGTATGGCGGTGGCCCCGGAATCCATTGCGGGCGAAAAGGAACGCGGCACCATTGCAACCATGCTCATCACCCCCATGAAGCGGAGTGCTCTTGCCATCGGAAAAATTTCCGCCCTCGCCGTGATCGCCCTGCTCAGCGGCCTCTCGAGCGCCCTCGGCACCATTCTGGCGCTGCCGAAGCTCATGCAGGGGGCGGGCGATTTCAATGCCGGCGTTTACAGCGTGACCGATTACCTCCTCCTCGGCGTGGTTATCCTCTCCACCGTTCTGCTGATGGTTACGCTCATTTCCCTGATTTCGGCCTATGCCCGCACCATCAAGGAGGCCCAGACCGCCGTGACCCCGCTCATGCTCGTCGTTATGCTGCTCGGGATAACCGCCATGTTCGGCAGCGGCGTAAAGCAGGCCGTGGTTTACTACATGATTCCCCTTTACAACAGCGTGCAGTGCATGGTGGGGGTATTCTCCTTCGACTTTTCCCCTCTGAACATCCTCATCACGGTCGTGAGCAATCTGATATACACCGGCATCGGCGTATACGTCCTCACGAAGATGTTCAACAGCGAACGCATTGTTTTCTCAAAATAAAATTTATTTGAAAAGACCCCGCCGGTTTGGCAGGGCGCGGTAACAAAGCATCATAAAAGCAGCAGACTTTTTCGATTAAAGTCTGCTGCTTTTTTCGGTGGATTTATGAGCCTTCCCTAAGGGGGGAGCCTTCGCTCTTTTCAAATTTTCATAACCTTACCTTCGTTACCGAATCTCATCCTTTGGCGGGGGCTTTCCGCGCAGATTCAGTCCGCCGGTTTTTCCGATTCCGAAGCCGCGCCGTTTTCCTGCTCCGCAGGGCGATCCCCGCGGCGGACCAGCATCTTTTCCACCCATCCCTTGTGGAACTTGAGCGAAACATACCCGATCACCGCCATGACCAACGCGCCGAGCGTATCGACGATCAGGTCCCCCATCGTATCCTTCAGCGCCTCCCGTCCGATCAGCGGCGCCCCGTTCTGCACTGCAAATTTCTGCATATTGAGGTGCAGGATGCCGTCGAACGTGTATTCATATACCTCCCAGATCACGCCCAGCGTCACGGCAAAACAGAAGGCGAATACCGCCACCAGAAGGGGGCTTAAATGGACCGGCACCTTTTCCGTGCGGTTCAGCAGGTTGACCACGGAAAAGCCCAGCGCTCCGAGCATCAGGCCGCTGAAGGTGTGCAGGATCATATCCCAGTTCTGTATCTTATAATAGAAGCTCTGCACCTCGCCGAGGTAAATCGCGCCGTACAGGAAAATGAGGAACATGATATACATCATGTTCGGCACCTGTATCTTCATGCGGCGCTCGAGAACGGAGGGCAGGAACATGACGATCAGGCCGAGGATGCACTGCAGGAGCATGAGGACGTAATCGCTCTTCAATTTGTCGTACTGCGTTTCAGCAATGGCCCCCGGCGGCGTGATGATGATATGGACAATGGAATACACGCAGGAGGCTACCAGCGTGATAAACACAAATCCGAACAGAGCCGCCCCAAACGTGATGCGGCGCCTGCGCTTTTCCCTCATAGGCTTGTTTTTCATAGTCCTCTCCCTTCTGCTTTGTCAATATCCAAGCGGTTCTCCCACGAGAATCACCTTGATCCGGCCCTGCTGCCGCTGGTAAGCGGACACCACATAGTTACAGCAGATGCGCGCTTCGCTCCGGCAGCCCTCGGGCATTTCGGGGGAATCCTGCCGCAGGGAAACGCATTCCCCCGCCTCCCGGCAGAAAGTTGCGCACGAAAGCCTCGCGCAGTTTTTAGGCGCAGCCTGCGTTTTGACCCGGTGCACCGCGGCGGCGAGGTCCGGCACGATTTTGTTGCAGCCGGCCACCACGATCACGGATTTCGGCCCGTAAAGGATGGCTGCTACGCGGTTGCTGTTGCCGTCCACATTATAAAGCTCGCCCCGCTCGGTTACGGCATTGGCGCTGCAAAGATAGGCGTCTGCCCGGAAGGCCTCGCGGTAAATCTCCTCGACCTGCTCCCTTGAAAGCCCCGCGCGGTCGCGGTCCAAGAAGCGGTAGGGCCCCCGGCGGAGCATCTCGCGGATTCCGGTTTCCCCGAGCGTCATGGAGCCGCCAGCCGCGATCACATCCCCCTCCCGAAGCAGGGCCGCAGCCTGCCCGGCCGCTTCCTCTTTGGTTTCCACATAGTAAGCCTCCATCCGGTTGGCGCGGAGGGCTTCCATGGTGCGTGCGATCCGTTCTTCCATCTTCCAAATCTCCTTCCGGTGAAAATGCTGAAAAATTGATAACGGCCCATCCCGCCGCTTTGCGGCGTGGGGGCATAAATCCGATATCATAACCGCATTGCGGTTATGTGATACCACAAAAGCAAACGCACAGCGTTTAAGAGCGGCTTTGCCGCGCGCGGCGCCGCAGCGCCGCCTTTTGATGGTAAAATGTTCACACGGGGAAAATCTCTGATTTTCCAGAGCGGCAACGCCGCTCCGGCGCGTTCCACCGCGCCGCCGTGGGATATTCTGCCGTGCGCGCGGAGCGTGGATGGCAGGATTGCCCATCCCGCCGCTCCGTGGCGTGGGGGCATAAATCCGATATAATAACCGCAATGCGGTTATTATATCACGAGAAAATGCCCGCCACAACCGGCGTATCCCGGAAAAGCCTCTTTTTGCGTTCGGATAGGTCTGGATTTATGCCTTTCGGCACGGTATAATGGGAAAAAGGTAATTTCGTGTTCCTTCAATTATAAAACCAGGAGAGCTGATATATGGATTTTCTCGCCCTCGCTTTTCTTTTCCTGCTTCTTATCGGAATCAAGTTCGCCCCGCGCGGCCGGTTCTTTGAAGATAATTCTTCGAAGGACAGCTTCCGGATGCTGAAAGGCATCGTGGTGCTGGTCATCATCTTCGAGCACATCCACCTCTATACCCTCGGCGGCGGGCTCTATAAAATACTATTCGCCATGCCCCTTTTATTTGTTTCGGTTTTCTTTTTTATGTCCGGATACGGGCTGCAGTTTTCCTTTCAGAGCACCAAAGGCGCCTATCTGAACGGCTATTTGTATAAACGCTATCCCAAAGTGCTCCTCCCCTACCTGCTCGCCTTTCTCCTCACCCTCGCGGGCTATCTGCTTGCCGGAGTGCCGGTGGAGGCGTCCGAAATCCTGCCGTCCTTTGTAAACGGCGTGCCGTTTGTGAAATTTTCCTGGTATGTGATCGCCATTCTGTTTTTCTATTTGGCCTTCTACCTCATTTACCGTTTTTGCCCGCGCGGGCGGAAAGTCCTGCTGCCTCTCTTCCTCGCAGCTTATATCGCGGCCTGTTATTTTCTCGGGTACGGTGCGTGGTGGTATAATTCCTGCCTGAGCTTCCTTCTCGGAATCTGCTGGGCCGAACGCGAGGGGGATATCGCGCGCTTTTTGAAAAAGCGGTACCTGCTGAAGCTCCTTGCCTGCGGCGTTCTGCTCGCCGGCTTCTGCGCGCTTGCCTATCTATCGAAAAACGCCCTCGTCACGCTGTTTGCGAACCTCTGCGCTACCCTTCTGCTGCCTGCCTTCTTCATGATTCTCACCATGAAAGTAAAATTCAAAAATCCAGTACTCGGCTTTCTCGGCACCCTTTCCTTTGAGCTTTACCTTCTGCAGGGGCTGCCGATGGAAGCCCTGCGCGGCAGCCGTATTTTTATTTCGAGCGATCTTTTATATGCCATCGCGGTGCTGGCCGCCACGGCGGCGCTGGCCTTCCTTCTGAACCGAGCGGACTCCTTCCTGCTCGGGAAATACAGCCGGTTCTTATCCCGCCGCGGCGGGAAGGAAGAGCCGCCGGAACGCGAAAGAAGCTGACTGGCTCTTTTGCCTCAACATGCAAAAAGCCGCGGAGAAAGCCAAAAGGCTTTCTCCGCGGCCGGCGGGGCATATTTATTTATTGCTCCGCAATAAAACTCACCATGTGGGCCGGAAACGGCCCACGGCCCCCAAATCCACGCGCGGCGTAAATAACGCCGTAGCGCCAAAAAATAGCCGCTAAACAGCTTTCCCGAAAAACGGGGCTTCATTTGCGGCTATTTTTTATTTATTCCTGCGGGAACTCCGATTCATCCGCAACCTCGGCGCCGCTGGCCTTATCGGCGGGATAAACCTGCTCCTCGCTTACGGAAGCCTCCGGCTTCTCAGGGGCAAGCGGTGCCGGAACGGGGCCGGTAAAACCATCGGTATCGTAGATGCACTCGGTGCAGCAGCATTCGCGGTCCCTTTTGATTTTTAAAACGACCGCTGTTCCCACCGCTGCCGCGGCAATGCCCAGCGCGGCGATTCCGATCCATTTCCAAGTTTTATCCATCGAAGAAGCCTCCTTTATATCCCCAAAATGCGGGGAAACGTCTTTCCGGCGGCGAGCCGGCAAGGTTTCGCATAAACGAAATCTTTTTCTATCGTTATTATAACACATGAAACGCCGGATGCGTGAAAAAATATAAAAAAATGCTGTTGTTTTTTCCTTTTTCAAAGCAGTGCCTTCAAGTTGCGGAACCGCGAAAAATGTGACATAATAGGGAAACGGCCCGAAGGCTGCATTTGAATTGTTTTTTCGCATGCGTCTGCCAAACGGCCGGGCGCTTAAACGTGCAGGCCCGCGGCTTCGGGCTCTCACAAGGAATAACGCGGCGCCCGGATTTTTCCGGACCGGCGCGGAAAAGAAGGTAGTTTTCATGAAGATATTAATGGTGATCGATCAGTTTGACGACGATAACAACGGCACCACCATCTCCGCCCGCCGTTTTGCCGAAACCCTCCGGCAGCACGGCAACGAAGTGCGCGTAGTAAGCACCGGCGCACCCTCGGAAAACAAATACCCGGTGAAGGAGCGGCATATCCCCATTGTCACGCCGGTAGCCCATTCCCAGGGGATGGCCTTTGCACAGCCCTGCCGCACCACCCTGCGGGAAGCGATCGCCTGGGCGGACGTCGTCCATTTTCCCATGCCCTTCTCCCTTTCCCGGTGCGGGCTGCGCATCGCGGAGAAAATGGGAGTTCCGCACACGGCCGCCTTCCATGTGCAACCGGAAAACATCACCTCCACCATCCGCCTCGGAAAAGCGCGGGCGGTGAACAACGGCATTTACCGCTATTTTAAAAATACGTTTTACGACCGCTTCACCCATATCCACTGCCCGAGCCGTTTCATCGCCGGCGAGCTGGAACGGAACGGCTACCGCGCCAAGCTCCATGTGATCTCCAACGGCGTGGACCGCGATTTTATTTACCGCAAGCTCCCGAAATCGAAGGAGCTGGAAGGCAAATTCGTAATTTTGAACGTGGGCCGCTTCTCCAACGAAAAAAGGCAGGATCTTTTGATCGAGGCGGCGAAAAAATCCAAGTACGCCGACCGTATCCAGCTCGTGCTGGCGGGCAAGGGCCCCAAGCGGAACGCTTACCTCCGCCAGGGCTGCGGGCTCGGCTCCCGGCCCATCCTGCGTTTTTTCAGCAAACCGGAGCTGATCGATATGATTGCCATGAGCGATTTATACGTCCACTGCGCCGATGCGGAAATCGAAGCCATTTCCTGCATGGAGGCCTTCTGCGGCGGGCTCGTGCCGGTGATCGCCGACAGCCCGAAATCCGCCACGCCTCAGTTTGCGCTGGATGAACGCAGCCTGTTCCAAGCGGGGAACAGCAGCGACCTCGCTCAAAAGATCGACTACTGGATCGAGCAGGAAGACGAACGACGCCGCATGGAAAAAGTGTACAGCGAGCACGGCAAGCAGTATAACATCGATTCCTGCGTAGAGCAGATGGAAGGCATGTTCCGGCAGGCCATCGAGGAAGCCCGTCATGGCTAACCGTTTTTCCCTCCGGCGTTCGGAGGATGAACAGATGGTCAAAATGTGGACGCCCTATCACGTAACGATCACGGCGGATTATCCCTTCATTCGGCGGGGGCGTTTCTTTAATCTTTGCAGCCGGGGGCTGTGCCGGTTCGCCCTGGCCGTTCTCTCCTGGTACAACCGGCTGCTGTTCGGCCTCAGGATCGAAGGAAGGGAAAATTTGAAAAAGGCGCCCGGCGGCGCGGTTACCATCTGCAATCACGTACATATGCTGGACTGCTCCATGGTAAACATAGCCTACGGCAAAAAAATGTATTTTCCAACGCTCAAATCCAACGTGGAAATCCCCTTCGTCCGGTTCCTCGTGCGCCTGCTCGGCGGCATCCCGATTCCGGAAACGCCGCAGGCGTTCGCCGCCTTTTCGAAAACCATAAAGCAGCTGCTGAAAGACGGCGGGACCGTTCACCTTTACCCCGAAGGGATGCTCTATCCTTACTGTGGGCAAATCCGCCCGTTTCACCGCGGAGCGTTCCTGTATGCTTACGACTGTGGCGTTCCCGTTATCCCCTTTGCAGTCACCTACCGGCCCGCAGAAGGGCTTCGCGGAAGGCTGAAAAAGCGGCCGTTCCTGACGCTCACCATCCTCGAGCCCATTTACCCCGACCCTTCCGCCAGCCGGCGCGGGGAGATCGAACGCATGCGGGAGGAAGCCTTCCGCCGCATGAAGGAACACTGCGAGGCCTCCGAAACAAAAGCTCTCGCTTCCTCCGAAGAGGAAAAGATTCCCGCTGGAGCGGCAAAATAAAAATGCTCCCTGCGTGAAGTGCACCGCGCCAGATTGTGCGGACAGCACAAAAAAGTCCCGATGCAGGAAATATTAAGTTTTAAGCGGAGTGGC
>CAUBKG010000040.1 GCA_958436475.1 uncultured Clostridia bacterium | reverse complement strand
ATATTTCCTACTCACAGGCTCTTTTTTGTGCTGTCCGCACAATCTGGGGCGGTGCGGTGCAGAACCTCCGGGAGGGCATTATTTTTTTCACTTCAAAAGGAGAGAAGCTTATTCTCCAGTACGTCAAAGAGGCCAATATCGGTCAGGCGCAGCTCGGGGATCACGGTGAGCGCCATAAAGGAAAGGTTTATTACCGGATCGAACCCGTCTTTCACGCCGAGCGAGCGGGAGATGCGCAGGATTTCCCGCAGGCCGGCCTCCACATCGTCCGCCGGGTCGTCGGTGAACAGGCCCGCCACAGGGAGGGAAAGGGTATGCAGCACCCTGCCGCCGGATACGACCGTGCAGCCGCCCCCGCATGCCTCCAGTTCCTGGGCGGCGAGGAGCATATCTGCGTCGTTGTCGCCGATCACGATGAGATTGTGCGAATCGTGCGCAATGGTGGTGGCGATCGCGCCGTTTTGCAGGCCAAAGCCCTTTGCCGCGCCCACGCCCACGTCGCCGCTCGCCGTGTGCCGCTGGATGACGGCGACTTTCAAAAGCCCATCCCGCGGGGCGAAGCAGCCGTTTTCCTCCGGGAGGGGCATATCCACCCGTTTGGTGAGAATCTGGCCCGGCAGCATTTCCATTACGGGGAAGGAGCCGGAAAGGGGAAGACGCAGGTCGTTTTCCGAAAGAGGGGCGATATGCACCGTGCGGTATAATTCCGGAAACGCCCCTCGGTTTGCCGGAGCGGGCGTGCCGGCGGCGCCGTCCACTCGCCTGCCATCCTTATATACCCGTTCGATGGTAAGGCTGGGAAGGTCGGAGAGCACCACGAGGTCTGCCTTCATCCCGGCTGCCACCATGCCACGGTCGTTCAGGCCGTATACCCGTGCGGCGTTGAGAGAAGCGATCTTGATGGCGGTAATGGGGGAAAGCCCGCAGGCGACGGCGCGGCGGATATTATAATCGATATGGCCCTTGGAGGCCACGTCTTCCAGATGCTTATCATCCGTGCAGAAGAGAAAGCGGTCGCAGGAAATGCCGTCCTTTACCGCGCCGGTGATGATATCGGTGAGGTTCCGTGCGGCGGAGCCCTCCCGCACCTGCACATACATCCCTGCGCGCAGGCGCTCGAGCGCTTCCCCATAGGTGCTGCACTCGTGGTCGGTCTGCACGCCGCCGAGGCGGTAGGCCTGCAGAGGCTTGCCTCCGACCATGGGGGAGTGCCCGTCGATCACCTTATCCCGCAGGAGGTCGATTTTTTCGTAGAGCTCCGGCGCGCCGTCGATCACAGAGATATAATCCATCGCTTCGCCGAGGCCGAGCACACGGGGGTTATCCCGGTGGCGCTTCATTTCCTCTGCCGTGTATCTGGCGCCGTTGTGCTCGAGGGGGCTGAGCGGCACGCAGGAGGGAAGCATGAAAAAAATATCCACGGGGGCGCCTTTCGCGCTTTCGAGCATATAATCGAGCCCGCGCGCGCCGCAGACGTTCACGATCTCATGCGGGTCGGCCACAATGGCGGTGGTGCCGTGGGGAAGCACCCTCGAAGCAAAGATAGAAGGGGATACCATGGTGGATTCGATGTGCACGTGCGCATCGATAAAGCCGGGTGCAACATATTTGCCCGTGAAATCCTCCTGCTGCACGCCCTCGTATTCGCCGACTCCGGCGATATACCCTTTGTGAACAGCGATATCGCCCGTGTAGAGGGATTCGGTGCAGACGTCCACGATCGTTGCGTGCTTCAGCACCAGCTCCGCCGGGCATTCCCCCCGGGCAACGGAAAGCAGTTCGTTTCGAAGAGAAGGTTCCATACTGTATACCTCGTTTCCTAAAAAATGCAGAAAGGCCCGCACGCGGCAGGCCTTTGGATACAGAACATCAGTTTTTCCGCGCGTGGCGGAAGTGGATGCGGCCGCCCGAAGGGGAGAGGTCCAGCTTCACAACATCTTTGGAAAGCGCATAGAAGCTCGAATCATAGCAGATGGGAATCACGTATCCTTCGGTGATGAGAGTTTCCTCCGCGCGCTGGATGCTGCTGACAGAGCCGGAGTTCATCGCCTCGCGGAACTGCGAGGAAAACGCAGCGGAAGGGGTTCCGGCAAGCCTTCCGCCGTCTGCCGAAAAGAGGCTTAAAAGCTGCGTGGCGCTGTTGTCGGTTGAAGTGAGGGGCAGAAGCGCGATCTGGTAATTCTTTTCAGCCACCCGCTTTTCGAGCTCCGATTTTTTGAGAGGCTCGGGGTTGATGTATACGCCGAGATCGATCTGCCACACGTGCACAAAGGAAAGCACGAGGGCGTTCAGCTCCGGGATATCCTCGTGGATGATCGTCACGCCCGAGAGCTTCTCGCTGCCGAGCGCTTCGTTGAGGGAAATTTTCGCTTCGACCGGGTCGTAAGCGTAAAGGAAGCCGCCGGAGGCTTCCAGATAATTCGTTCCGTTTTCTTCACAGGCGGGCGGGATCAGCCCCTCCGAGCGGGAAAGGGTGCCATACAGCTCCTGTTCGATCGCGTCGCGGTCGATATCCTGTGCGAGAGCCGCACGAAGCGAGGCACTTTGCAGGGCTGCGGAATCGGCGTTGAGCACGAGGGAAAGGGAAGTATCCTTCCATTCCTGAATGGTAAGCCCTTCTTTTTTTGCGGCGTCCAGGCGGGCGGAGGGGAGCTTCGCCACATCCGATTCGCCGCTGATGAGAGCTTTATAAATATCCGGCTCGGTCTGGCCGAAGGTGATGAGAACGGAGGAAGGAACCACATCACCCACGCTGTGATACTGCTTATTGCGGGAAAGCTTCAGGTAATCGGAATTGAATTTATTCACACAGAACATGCCGTTTGCGAGGATGCTGTCCTGCTCGAGGCCGTATTTCCCCTTAGTGGAGTTGAAAAAATCCTCATTGCAGGGCATGGAAACGGGAAGCGTCAGCAAATAGGTAAGGTTTTCGCAGGGGCGGCCGAGCTCGATGACGAGCGTTTTTTCATCCGGCGCGGTCACGCCGAGGGCGGAAGCGTCTCCGCCGCTGTGCACCGCCTCAGCGTTTTTGATGCAGAAAAGCTTCTGTGCATCCGGCGCGGCGGTTTCGGGCAGGAGCGCACGCCGGAGGCCAAAGGCGAAATCCGCCGCCGTTACCGGCTTTTCGATTTTATCTTTCGTTTTTCCATTGGTCCACACGAGGTCTTCCCGGAGGGTGAAGGTGTAAGTGAGGCTATCGTCCGATATGGCATAATCCTTTACGGCGCCGGGAACGATGGAACCCGATTCCGTAAGACGGAACAGCCCCTCGAAAATGTGCTCCGCTGCGAGGATGGAATCGGGGTCGGAAGCCAGCTGCGGGTCGAGATTGGAAACCCTGCCTTCGATCCGGTATTGGAACGCGCGGTCGGCAGTTTTATCCGAACCGCAGGAGCAAAGGGTAAAAACAAGGCAAACCGCGAGCAGAAAAGCGGAGAAACGTTTCAACAGCAACACCACCGGAAAAAATTTTAAAATATGCGCCGGGCGGCCGCTCATTCCCGCCGCCGGCATGGATACTTATATACTATCATGTAAAAATTCGTACCGCAACAAACTTTTTATGAATTTTGACAGAAACCCGCCCGCATTTGCACGGTTCGATTTGTTCCTATTTTCTCCGAGCGGAAAGGAGAATCGGGATTGAAAAAGGCATATGGCTTTGATATAATAGGTAGAAATCGCAGTAGTTAACTTGCCCCGGGAACGGAGGCAATATCCCGCATCAAGGAAAGCGAATAGGAAAGGGAGTAGAAACATGGCACATTATTTTGAAGAACCGTCTCATACCTTCAGCGAATACCTGCTGGTTCCGGGCTATTCCTCCTCGGAGTGCACGCCGGCGAATGTGAGCCTCCAGACACCGCTCACCAAGTTCAAAAAAGGTGAAAAGCCGGCCATCACGCTGAACATCCCGCTCGTCTCGGCGATCATGCAGTCGGTTTCAGACGATAAAATGGCCATTGCCCTCGCGCGTGAGGGCGGAATTTCCTTTATTTACGGTTCGCAGACCATTGAAAACGAAGCGGCCATGGTAAAGCGCGTCAAGAATTATAAGGCGGGCTTTGTGTGCAGCGATTCCAACATCCGGCCCGACCAGACCTTGGCGGATATCCTGGCCCTCAAGGAAAAGACCGGCCACGCCACCGTTGCCGTAACGGACGACGGCACGGCAAACGGTAAGCTGCTCGGCATCGTTACGAGCCGCGACTACCGCGTGAGCCGTATGGAGCTGAATACCAAGGTCAGCGAGTTCATGACCCCGTTCGATGCGATCATTTACGCGAAGGAAGGTACAAGCCTCAAGGAAGCGAACAATATCATCTGGGATCATAAGCTCAACGCCCTCCCGATTATCGACGATGAACAGCATCTCCTGTTTTTCGTATTCCGCAAGGATTACGATTCCCACAAGGAAAACCCAAACGAGCTGCTGGACGCTTCCAAGCGCTATGTGGTCGGCGCGGGCATCAACACGAGAGACTATGAGGAGCGCGTCCCTGCACTGGTGGAAGCGGGAGCGGACGTTCTCTGCATCGATTCCTCTGAGGGCTTTTCGGAGTGGCAGGCGCGCACCATTGCCTTCATCCGCTCGAAATACGGCGATACCGTCAAAGTGGGCGCGGGCAACGTGGTGGATCGCGAAGGCTTCCTCTTCCTCGCAAAAGCGGGGGCCGATTTTGTGAAGATCGGCATCGGCGGCGGTTCCATCTGCATCACCCGTGAGCAGAAGGGCATCGGCCGCGGCCAGGCGACCGCGGTGATCGAGGTGGCAAAGGCGCGCGATGAATACTATGAGCAGACCGGCATTTATATCCCGATTTGTTCCGACGGCGGCATCGTGCACGATTACCACATTACCCTGGCGCTTGCCATGGGCGCTGATTTCATCATGCTCGGGCGGTATTTCTCCCGTTTCGATGAAAGCCCTACCAACAAGGTGAATATCGGCGGGAATTATATGAAGGAGTATTGGGGCGAAGGCTCCGCTCGCGCGCGCAACTGGCAGCGCTACGATATGGGCGGCGATAAGAAGCTTTCCTTCGAAGAGGGCGTGGATTCCTATGTGCCCTATGCCGGCAGCCTCAAAGACAATGTGGGCCTCACGCTCAGCAAGGTAAAATCCACCATGTGCAACTGCGGCCAGCTCACCATCCCCGAGCTCCAGAAAAATGCGAAGATCACCCTGGTTTCCGCAACCAGCATCATCGAAGGCGGCGCGCACGACGTTATCCTGAAGGACAACAACATGACGCCGGTAAAATAACAATCCAAAAGAGAGCCGGGCCCATGCGGGACCCGGCTTTTTTATGCTTAACGGGGGCTTTCTATATGAAAAAAGCGAAGAGGCTTGGCTACTTGGCGGCGTTTCTCCTGTTTCTCGGAATCGAGGTTCTCATCGCGCTGTATGTGCGGGATGCTTTTATCCGCCCGTATTTCGGGGATGTGCTGGCGGTGGCGGTCGTTTACTGCTTCTGCCGGATTTTTGTGCGGAAGGGCGGGCTTCTGCCGCTCTGGGTCTTCCTGTTTGCCGTGCTGGTGGAATTCACGCAGTATTTCCATCTGGTGCAGGTTTTGGGGCTCGGGGGGATCGCGCCGCTGCGCATCCTGCTCGGCGGCACGTTCGATTGGGGCGATATCGCCTGTTACGGCGCGGGGATGCTCCTTTTGTTCGCCTGGCAGGCGGCGGAGAAGAGGATAACGAGGAACGAATCATAATAAGGCTCGAATTTTAAATGAAGAAATGTAAAAACGGCGGGAAGCCGATAAAGCTTCCCGCCGTTTTCTGCGTGCTATGCGCATTCGCTTCCTGTATCCACAAGGTCTTGCGGAAGATCAGACCATAACTGTTCAAGACTTTTATAATTTGTCAGAGCGGTTATAACATTTTTGTCCGGTGCTGAGAAAACAACCGGGATATCTTCTTCTCTTTTTTCTTTGCGAACTGGAAAAGCCAATTTTTCATTGGCCAGGGAAAACTGAGCGTTTACCCCTAGCTTGTTTCCTCTCGCATCCAGTCGAATCCATTTATGGAATTCATCAATATAAACGCCGTTTAAACCGTGTAATATCAGGTATGGCGCATTTTGATCGTCTAAAATAAGCTTCTGGTAGCAAAAACCCGCCGGTATTGACTTGCAGCGTAATAAAGCCGCTAATAAATGAGATTTTGCAAAACAGATGCCTTCTCCTGATTTCAGAACGTCCGAAGCCTTTAAGGTAACGATTTTCCCGTTTATATCTGCTGAATGGAAGATTTTATCCCTTACATATTCGTACACGTTTTTAATGTAATCGTTCTTAGTTTCTGAATCATGCATAATTTCATCGGCTAAATCGATAATTCCGGGGTAGTCTGGATTATTAAAATCAATGATATCACTTGATTTTAAATATAATTCCATATCATCATGTTGTGGTACTGTCTGCATAGCGCTCTTACCTTTTACTAAATGTTTGTCGGATCAGAAAAATAACCGCCGGAGCGGGGGGCTGCTTGTGTTTGACAAACAGCCCCCCGCTCCGGCGATCGTTAAATCAGTGGATCCTCCGGAATGCTTTCGGGCGGCTGCTCAAGCAGCTCGGGTGTGCGCAGGAGCTTAACAAAGGAGCGGATGGCATTTGCGTAATAAAAGCCGTCGCAAATGCGTTCATCCAGCACGAAACGGATGGGAAGAAAGCGGCGCTGGCCGACGGTGCCGTCCGGCTTCAGATAGTTTTCCGTTTTCTTTTTGCCCATGGCGATGAACACAGAGGTGGTTCCGAATTCGTAAAGGTGATGATACACCGGATTGATGCCGAGCGAGCCGACGTCGGTCACAAACACGGAAGAATGGAAGGGGCTCGCCTTGTAAATGGCCCGCGGCATGAAGCCGAGCTTATCCAGATTGCGCACGCAGCCCACAACGAGGCTGATAAGAAAGCTCGGGATATGGCTGATCAGATGCGCGACCTTGTCCGTGCTGTTTTTCTCCGATTCCGCGCCCTTGCTTTCGGTAATGAGGCGGTTGATCTGCTCCGATACATCGTAAAGGGTATCGGTGGGCTTGAATTCAAACACGAGCGTGGTTTCCTCACCGTCTATCGTCATGTTGCGCTTCACCGCCATGGAGATGCGCAGGATATTCCGGGCAAAGATATGCTTGCCCGCCACGAAACGGTTGAGGCCCGGCCGAAGCGCCAGCATCCGCGCGGTGGCGGCCACGATCACGGTAAGCATCGTACAGTTTTTCACGCCTTCCTGCCGCTTGCGGCGTACATATTTTTCCAGATCGTCAATATCGATCTGTTCTTCGAAAAAGACCTGGCTGTCCACACGGGAACGCATCACGTGAGGAATCAATACGAAAAATGGGTCTACCTTGCGGAGCTTATATCCGTCGTACCGGTCGCCCCATCTTCTTTTCCGTTTCTGCATCTTGTGCCTCCGTTTCCTTTTTGTATCCATTATACAGCATCCTATGGCACAGTAGCAAGCAAAAGGCCCTCAAATAGCTGAAAAACGGGGAAAAATCCGCTTGACAAAGGTGTTTTCGGCCGTTATAATGTCATCTGTAAAGCGCATCGGCTTTACAGGTATTGCAAGGAAGCGGTGGTTTGATGGCGAAGGATATGCAGATTCCCGTTCTGATGGACTATTACGGCTCGCTGCTCACCGAAAAGCAGCGCAGCTTCTTAGACTATTATTATAACGACGACCTTTCGCTTGCGGAAATCGCGGAAAACGAAGGGGATATCACCCGCCAGGGAGTCCGGGATATTATCAAGAGGGCCGAGGGCCAGCTGCTGAAATACGAAGAATGCCTGAAGCTTTCGGAAAACAGCCGGGAGCAGAGCCGCCGCCTGAACGCCATTATGGAGGCGGCGAAGGAGATCGCCGAATACAACCTGCGGTACGGCTGCTCGCGGGAGATCAACGGCAAATCGAAGGAAATTTACGAAACAGCCGAAAAGATGAAGATATAATTTCTGGATTCGGAGGGAAAGGCATGGCGTTTGAAGGCCTATCGGATAAATTATCGCAGGCGTTTAAAAAGATGCGCTCGAAGGGGAAGCTCAGCGAAGCGGATGTGAAAAGCGCTATGCGGGAAGTGCGTCTCGCGCTCCTGGAGGCGGACGTCAACTATAAAGTCGCCAAGGATTTTACGAATAAGGTTTCCGAGCGCGCGGTGGGCGAAAAGGTGATGGAAAGCCTCACACCGGCGCAGATGGTCATAAAAATCGTGAACGAAGAGCTGACCGAGCTCATGGGCGGCGGGGAAGCGAGGCTCAAAACCGCCAACCGCATCCCGACCGTCATCATGATGTGCGGCCTGCAGGGCTCCGGTAAAACCACGCACAGCGCAAAGCTTGCCAAAATGCTCCGTGCAAAGGGCAGCCGCCCGATGCTCGTGGCGTGCGATATTTACCGCCCGGCCGCCATTACGCAGCTGCAGGTCATGGGCGAAAAGGCGGGCGTGCCCGTGTTTGAGCAGGGGGTCAAAGACCCGGTGGAGATCGCTGAAGCGGCCATCCGCGAGGCGAGGGACCACGGCAACGATTACCTCATCCTCGATACCGCCGGCCGCCTGCATATCGATGAAGAGCTCATGAACGAGCTCAAACGAGTCAAGGGAAAAATCCAGCCCACCGAGATCCTTTTAGTGGTGGATTCCATGACCGGTCAGGACGCCGTGAATGTCGCCAAATCGTTCGACGAGGCCCTCGGAATCGACGGCGTGATCCTCACAAAGCTGGACGGCGATACCCGCGGCGGCGCGGCGCTTTCGGTGCGCGCGGTAACGGGCAAGCCCATCAAGTTCGCCGGTACGGGCGAAAAGCTGGACGATCTCGAGGTGTTCCATCCGAGCCGCATGGCCTCCCGCATCCTCGGCATGGGGGACGTTATGACCCTCATCGAGCAGGCCGAGCAGCAGTTGGATGAGAAAAAGGCCGATGAAATGGCCAGGCGCCTCTTGCAGAATAAATTTGACCTGAACGATATGCTGGACCAATTCCAGCAGATCAAAAAAATGGGCCCCTTAAAGCAGGTGATGTCCATGCTCCCGGGGGTGGGCCGGCAGCTGCGCGATGTGGAGATAGACGACCGCCAGCTCACCCGCGTGGAAGCCATTATCACTTCCATGACTGCGGCGGAGCGCATGAAGCCCGAAATCATCAACCCTTCCCGCAAAAAGCGCATTGCGGCGGGCAGCGGCATGCAGGTGGAAGATGTGAACCGCCTGCTCCGGCAATATGAGCAGATGCGCAAAATGATGAAGCAGTTTTCCGGTCCCGGCAAAAAGCGCAAGCGCCGGAACATGCCTCCCCTTCCGCCCGGGATGGGCGGCCCCGGCATGGGCGGGGGATTCGGCTTTTAGCGTTCATCCAACCGGAATCAACCGTTGTTGGTGAATATATAATATTCTTTTGTTACAGGAGGAAATACAATGGCAGTAAAAATCAGACTTCGCCGTATGGGTGCGAAGAAGGCGCCGTTTTATCGCATCGTGGTGGCGGATTCCCGCTTCCCGCGCGACGGCAGATTCATCGAGGAGATCGGCTATTACAACCCGCAGGAGGAGCCGGTTGCTCTGAAGGTGGACGCCGATAAGGCCAAGCAATGGATTTCCAACGGCGCCCAGCCGACGGATACCGTTCGGGCTCTGCTCAAGAAAAGCGGAGTTCTTTAATCATCGAGGGAGGCCACAGCTATGACGGATTTACTCAAATTGATCGCACAGGGCCTGGTGGAAGAGCCGGAAGCCGTTTCGGTCGATGTTGACGAGCCGAACGAAGAAGGCGTCATCGTGTACCATCTGCATGTTGCGGAAGGCGACATGGGCCGTGTCATCGGCAAGCAGGGCAGGATCGCCAAAGCGATCCGCACGGTTATGCGTGCCGCTGCAAACCGCCGCGACCAGAAAATCATGGTTGAGATCGACTGATTGAAGCCATAAGGTAAGGGGAAGGCAGGCAGGCTGCTTTCCCTTTTGTCTTTTTTGAGGGAGAAGCATGAAAAAACAGTTTTTAGAAACCGGCAGGATCGTCGGTACGCACGGTGTGCGCGGCGAAATGCGCGTGGAGCCCTGGTGCGATTCGCCTGCCTTTCTGGCGGATCTTCCGCGCCTCTACTGGAAGGGAGGGGAGCCGCTCCGCTTCTCTTCCATGCGGGTGCACAAGAATATCGTCATCTTAAAGGCGGAGGGCGTGGATTCCATCGAGCAGGCAGAGGCCTGCCGCGGCAGGATCCTTTATCTCGACCGGGCGGATGTCCCCCTCGGCGAAAACGATTATTTCGTGCAGGACCTGCTCGGCTGCCGCGTGCTGGATGCAGACAGCGGCCGGTACTACGGTTCGGTTTGCGAGGTTTCCGCCACAGGAGCCAACGACGTTTGGCACATGAAAGACGAAGAAGGCACGGTGCGGCTGGTCCCGGCCATTCCCGACGTTCTGGTTTCGGTGGACACCGAAGGGGAAACCATTCTGATCCGCCCTCTGCCCGGCCTGTTCGAAGAGGGGCAGGGGACGCGATGAGGATCGATATCATGACCCTGTTCCCGGAGATGTGTGAAAGCGTGCTGGGGGAAAGCATTGTGGGCCGCGCGCGTGCGGCGGGGCTTCTGGAGATCCACTGCCGCGATATCCGCGCCTACACGCTCGATAAGCACCGCCGCGTGGACGATACGCCCTATGGCGGCGGCATGGGCATGCTCCTGCAGGCCGATCCTATCGACCGCTGCTTTTCCTCCATTTGCGAAGAAACAGGAGAGAGGCCCCGCCTCATTTACCTCTCGCCCAAGGGCAAAACGCTCACGCAGCAGAGGGTGCGGGAGCTCGCGGCGCTGCCGGGGCTCTGCCTTCTGTGCGGGCATTACGAAGGGGTGGATGAGCGTGTGATCGAAGAGCTGGTGGATGAGCAGATTTCCATCGGCGATTATGTGCTCACCGGCGGGGAGCTGCCCGCCCTTGTTTTGACAGACGCCGTGGCGCGTATGCTGCCGGGCGTTCTTTCTGATGAGGAATGCTTCACGGAGGAAAGCCACTTTTCCGGCCTGCTCGAATACCCCCAGTATACGAGGCCCTTCGCATGGCATGGAAAAGAGGTGCCTGCGGTGCTGCTCTCCGGCCATCATGCCAACATCAAAAAGTGGAGGCGGGAGCAGTCGCTCCTCGAAACGCTGCGCCACCGCCCCGAGCTGCTGGAGCAGGCGGAACTCAGCGATGCGGACCGCGCCTTCCTCCGGGAACAGCGAACACAGAAGGGCCCTTCGGAATAAAATGGCTTATAGGCCTTTCGAAATCGGACAGGTTCCCGGGCCTGCCGTCGCTGTACGGCACATTACATGGAATATGCTGGCAAAAAATTAGTCAATCTAGACAACCTTGAAATCGAAGGAAGTCGCCCGATTTGGGTGCAAAGTAGAATATCGAGGTTTGAGGAAAGAATTAGGTTAATTTCGTTGACTAAGAAAGCTTTTGTGGTATAATATAACTACTGGAATCATATTGAAACAAAGAGTGGGAGAGATCAGGTTATGTATGTTAAGGATGTTATCGTGCAGAATCAAGTTGGGCTTCATGCTCGTCCCGCAACCTTTTTTATACAGAAGGCGAACGAATTCAAATCCTCCATCTGGGTGGAAAAGGAAGAACGCAGGGTAAATGCGAAGAGCCTGTTGGGCGTGCTTTCCCTCGGTATCGTAGGCGGCACGAAGATTCGCATCATTGCAGACGGCGCCGATGAAGAGCTCGCTGTAGACAGCCTTGTGAAGCTCGTGGAATCCGGCTTTTCCGAATAATTGATAGGTTGCTTCCACACACAGCCGCTCCGGTGAAAACCGGGGCGGTTTTTTGCTGCGGAAGAAAGCTGTGCTGCGCCGAGCGATAGAGCTCTCAAAACAGCCTCTTCGAATATATATTGGCATATGGTTTGAGCCGATGGAGCCGAACGCCGCCGCTTTGCGCGCCTTCCGGCGGGGAAAAGGCATATGGCAAACAGCATGCTTCCCTTGGCAGGCCCACGCCGTATCAAGCGCAAAATATTTTGCAAAAAAACAGCCGTACCGGTTTAGCCGGCACGGCTTGTTTGCGCTTGCTGGATTGAATAGTTACTCGGCGAGGGCGCGCTCCAGCCAGATGGAGCCCAGGTCCATAGCGTTGTAAAGACCGGTTTTCTCGCTCTTTTTCACGATTTTATCCTTGGTGCGGATTTCCGGATCGGTGTGCATCAGAAGGATGGATACCTTATCGGCAATCTCCATATCCTGCACCTTTTTGGTGGAAACCACCTGGAACATCACCACGTATTTATCGCTCATGTTGCCATAATAAATGGTGTTCCCGCAGCGCACGAGCGGCTTGCCTTTATACATTAAAAACGGGTTCTTTTCCTTTTTTTCAGCCATCGTTTTTGCCTCCCATCATCATAAATCATTTCATAATAAACTTTACTATAACATAAATTGCCTGCAAAGTAAAGGTGCGCCTTCCGGCGGGGAAACCTCCCGCGCGGCCCGCTGCCGTGAAGGGCCGCGCCTTCCGAAAGCCGCAAAAAAGCCGGGCGTTTTTTCGCCCGGCCGAAAAATCATTCGCCCAAATAGGATTTCACCAGTGTTTCCAATAGCTCGTCCCGATCGATGCGGCGGATCAGACTGCGCGCGTTGTTGTACGCCGTGATATAAGTAGGGTCTTCCGAAAGGATGTATCCCACGATCTGGTTAATCGGATTATAGCCTTTCTCCCGCAGGGCATCATAGACCACGGTCAGGATTTTTCTGGTTTCATCTTCTCTGTCTTCCGAGATGGAGAAGGTCATGGTTTTATCGTGCATCGTCTAACCCCCATTTCATGCAGCGTATGTTACTATCATATACCATCCGTGCCCTTTTTACAACCCGCACCGCCAGTTTTTTTTGTAGCGGCGGGCGGCCTTCCGGGCCGCAGAAAGCAAGGCGGTTCGGCTCTCGAAAGAATCGGGCAACCCTTGCTTGGAGCCGCCGCATTCCGCTGCCGGCGGCTCCAAGCCTTCAGAGGCTATGCGCGCAGGGTTACGCCGATGCCTTCGAGCGCGCGCATAATCTTTTTCACGGCATTATCGCATTCCTCGTCGGTCAGTGTCTTTTCATCTGAGCGGAGCACAATGCTGTAAGCCACGCTCTTTTTGCCCTCCGGAACGGAGGAACCGGTGTAAACGTCGAAGAGCTTTATTTCTTTTACAAGCTTGCCGGAGGCGTTCTGAATGGCCTTCTGGAGCTCTGCCACAGGCATTTCCGCATCGCACACCAACGCGAGGTCCCGCGTGACGGCGGGGTACTTCGGTAACGGATGATAGCTTTTTTCCGTGACGGCGTGGCGGAGGAGAGCTTCGAAGTCCAGCTCGGCGGCGTATACGCGGGCACCGATGCCATAATTCTCCCGGATATCGGGGTGGATTTCCCCCAAGATTCCGGCCTTTTCGCCGCCGAGAAGCAGCGCGGCGCAGCGGCCCGGATGGAAGGAAGGATCATCCTCTTGGCGGGCAAATTCCGCATCCTCCACCGAAAGCTCTCGGAGCAGGGTTTCCACCATCCCCTTGAGGCGGAAGAAATCATACCCCTCGCCATACATCCCGAGCATCACCTTTTTCTTTTCGAGAGGGAGCTTATCCTCCTCCTGCGGCAGATATACCGTGGCGATCTCGAAAAGGGGTGCTTTCTCGTTGCGGCTGTTGTAATTGCGCGCGAGCGCATCCAGCATGGAGGGCAGGGCGGTGGTGCGCATCAGGCTTGTGTCTTCACCGAGCGGGTTGCGTATCGTAATGGAACGGCGGCGGGGGGAATCGGCCGGCAGGCCGATCCGGTCATACGCCTTGGGGCTGAAGAAGGAATAGGTGCTGATTTCATACAGCCCGCAGGCAACGAGGACATCTCCCGTGCGGCGCTCGAATTTCTGCGGCAGGGTGAGGGAGGCTTCCGCCGAACCGCGGATTTTTGTGGAGGGGATGTTATTGTATCCGTAAATGCGGGCGACCTCTTCGGCTACGTCCGCTTTATGCTCCACGTCGGCGCGGTAGGTGGGCACCACGAGGGTATCGCCTTCAAAGGCGAAATCGAGGGAGGCAAGGATCTCCCGCATACGCTGCGGGGGGATATCCGTGCCGAGGAAGCGGTTGATCCAGTCCGCATCGAAGGGAATGCGGGTGCGCGCCTTCGGCTCCGTGCGGCAGATGATCTTTCCGCCCACGACCTCGCCCGCTCCCAGCAGTTCCACCAGTTCGCAGGCACGCTCGATGGCGGGCAGGCAGTTTTCCGGGTCGAGCCCCTTTTCGAAGCGGGAGGAGGAATCGGTGCGCAGGCCGATATCCCGCGCGGTGGTTCGTACCGAAGGGCCGCTGAAGCAGGCCGATTCGAAAACGATATCGGTGGTATCGTCCGCAATACCGCTGAATTCACCGCCCATAACGCCCGCCACGGCAACGGGGGAGGATTCGTCCGCAATCACCAGCATGTTGGGCGTGAGATTCCGCTCCACATCGTCGAGCGTGGTGATCGTTTCCCCGGCCGCAGCCCGGCGCACGCGGATCTCATGGCCCTTGAGGTTGCGGTAATCGAAGGAATGCATGGGCTGGCCGTATTCAAGCATCACATAATTCGTGATATCCACGATGTTGTTGATGGGGCGGATGCCGTGGGCGCGCAGCCTCTCCCGGATAAAGCGGGGGGAGGGCGCGATCTTCACGTTTTTCACCATGCGGGCGATGTAGCAGCTGCAAAGGTCGGGCGCTTCCACCGTCACCTTGAGATGGTCGTTGATATCGCCGCTGTTCCCCTTTACAACGGGGGCGGGGATATTGGCCTTTTTCCCGTAGGTCACGGCGGCCTCGCGTGCCAGGCCGATTACCGAAAAGCAGTCCGCCCGGTTGGAGGTGATTTCAAATTCAAATACAGTATCGTCGAGGCCGATGGCAGAGTGGATATCCTGCCCGAGCTCGCATTCCTCTTCGATGACGAAGATACCGTCTTCTATCGCATAGGGGAAATCAGCAGAGGTCAGCCCCAGCTCGCCGAGGGAGCAGAGCATGCCTTCGCTCAAGACCCCGCGCAGCTTTCCCTTCTTGATTTTTTTGCCGCCTGCGACCACGGAATTATCCAGTGCCACGGGGACTTTATCGCCCTCCTTCAGGTTCTGCGCGCCGGTGACGATCTGAAGGGGCGTCTCCTTCCCCACATTGATTTTGCAGATCCAGAGGTGGTCGGAATCGGGATGCTTTTCCAGGGAATCCACCCTTCCGACCACGATGTTCGAAAGCTCCGCGCCCTCGATCTCGTATCCTTCCACCTTGGAGCCGGACATCGTGAGAGCCTCGCTGAAATCCCTCGGGGAAGCGTCTATCGAAACAAATTCATTTAACCATTTTTTACTGAGATTCATATCTTCCATCCATTCTGCCGCTGTGCACGGCGGTATTGATAAAGGCGCTGCCCGGCACAGGAAAGGAGCGGGCAGGCGGGCCTACACGGCCCTTATATCAGAACTGGCTGAGGAATTTCATATCGTTTTCGAAGAAGAGGCGCAGATCATCGATCGTGTAGCGCCGCATCACGATGCGCTCGAGCCCCATGCCGAACGCAAACCCGCTGTATTCCTCCGGGTCGACGCCGCAGCCGGAAAGCACCTTCGGGTGCACCATGCCGCAGCCGAGGATTTCGATCCAGCCTTCGCCCTTGCAGAGGCGGCAGCCCCGGCCTCCGCAGTTGAAGCACATCACGTCCATTTCGGCGGACGGCTCCGTGAAGGGGAAGTGGTGCGGACGGAAACGCACAACGGCGTCTTCTCCGTAAAGGCGCTTTGCGAAAATAGCAAGCGTTCCCTTGAGATCAGCCATGGTAACGCCCTTATCCACAACCAGCCCCTCGATCTGGTGGAAGAGAGGGGAATGGGTGGCGTCCACCGCGTCCGAGCGGAACACGCGCCCCGGGGAAATCACACGGATAGGGGGCTTTTTCTGCTCCATCGTGCGGATCTGCACGGGAGAGGTCTGCGTGCGGAGCAGGATATTGTCGGTGATATAGAAGGTATCCTGCGTATCGCGCGCGGGATGGTCCTTCGGAATGTTGAGCGCCTCGAAGTTGTAATAGTCGTATTCCACCTCCGGGCCCTCCGCGAGGTCGAAGCCCATGCCGAGGAAGATTTCCTTCACTTCGTCCAGCACGAGGCTCAAGGGATGCTTTTTGCCGATCTCTGCGGGGGTGCCGGGCAGGGTGACGTCCAGCGTTTCCGCTTTCAGGCGGGCCGCGGTTTCCAGGGATTTCAGCTCTTCTGTTTTTTTCGCGAGCTCTGTTTCGAGAAACGCGCGCACCTTATTGGCGAGCTGCCCCATAACCGGGCGCTCCTCGGCCGAAAGCTTTCCCATCTGCTTGAGAATAGCGGTGAGCTCGCCCTTTTTTCCCAGCACGGATACGCGAATCTGTTCGAGGACAGCGCTGTCCTTCGCCGCTTCAATGCGCTGTTTTGCCGATTGCCGAATGGCTTCCAACTGTTCTTTCATAACGACCTCCAGTAAATATAAATCACCACAAAAAGAAACGCTCCGCCCCTCGAAAAGGGACGAAGCGAACAGCTCCGTGGTACCACCCTGATTTTTGCAAGAAAGCAAACACTCTCCCGGCCGTTAACGGGGCCAGCCGTCGCCGCCTACGGGCGGGGAATCCCCGCGTTCAGCAGCGCCGCTCCGGAGCGAACTTCGGCCGCCCGCGCTCCGTTCCGCTTACAGCCCGGGCGGAACTCTCTAGGGAAGCGGGAAAGGCAGGCTTACTTTTCTCCATCTCTGCGTTATAAAATAATATAGCACGTTTTTGCTGATGTTTCAAGTGCTTTTTGGCCTTTGACGGTTTGATAAAAGCCGGGAGGTATGCTATAATAACCGCAAAGCGGTTTATTATACGGAGTAATGCCCCAACGCCGCTTTAAGCGGCGGGATGTGAGATTTCGCCATGTACGCTCCGCGTTTCTGGCAGAATACCTCACGGCGGAGCGGTGGAACGCGCCGGAGCGGCGTTGCCGCCCTAAAAAATCAGAGATTTTCCCCGTGTGAACATAGAACCCGTCAAAAGGCGGTGCTGCGGCACCGCGCGCGGCAAGGGCCGCTCACAAACGCTGCGCGTTTGCTTTTGCGATATCGTAATCTGCACGGCAGCTAGGATACGAACAGGTGACCTCACTGGCTCGCCGCCCCAAACGCGGCAGCCGCCGGGAGGTATCATAAACTTCAAATAGCCGTAGGGCTTTATTACAGCAAAAAGCGAGGAAGTATCATGAACGACGTTTACGTGGAAAAGCTGGTAAAAAAGAAGAAGGATTTTTCCGATACGCTGCTGCAGGTGCTGATCGGCCTCCTTGCAGTATCGCTGATTTTCTACATCATATGCATCACGGTCCAGTATGCGAATTACGCATTTTTTCTCCTGCTCGGCGCCGCGGCGGTGGGATGGGGGGCGTGGTACCTCATTTCCATTCAGAACATCGAATATGAGCTTTGCCTCACGAATGAATATTTTGATGTGGACTGTATTATCAACCAGAAAAAAAGAAAGCGCATGATTTCCACCTCCTGCCGGGAGTTCCTGGAATTCGGCAAGTATGTGCCGGAGGTTCACCGTGCGCGCACCTACCAGAAGCGCCTGTATCCCTGCAACCCGGGGGAGCCGCGCTATTACGCCGTGGTGAACGATGGGGCGAAAGGCAGAACGCTCATCGTTTTTGCCCCCAGCGAGGAAATGCTGGAGGGAATGAAGAAATTCCTGCCGAGGCAGGTGGCCAAAGATGCTTTTACTGGGAATTGACACGGTCGAAATCGGCCGGATGGAGCAAAGCCTCAAACGCCCCCGTTTTCTCGCGCGGGTGTTTGGGGAAGAGGAGCAAAAAGAACTCATGAGCCGGGGCCTGCCGGCGCAGTCTGCGGCCGCGTGCTTTGCGGCGAAGGAGGCCTTCGGCAAGGCGCTGGGAGTTGGAATTTCGGGGTTTTCGCTCCGGGAGGTGCAATTGCTGCACCTGCCGAACGGCTGCCCCTATCTGTTTTTTACGGGAAAGGCCGCAGAGCTTGCCGCAGCGGCGGGGTGTGAATTTGCCGTGAGCTGCACGCACACCAGCCGGTACGCTTCGAGCGTTGTGGCGGGGCTCCGGGCCCCGGAAGGGGAGAAGGCAAAATGAAGATTTATACGAGCCGCCAGATAAGGGCGGCGGAAGCCGAATCGGTCCGGCTGGGCGTGAATTTTGCCGCGCTCATGGAAAACGCGGGCAGGGCCGCGGCGGATATTTTTTGCGAGTGGTACCAGCTGCAGGGAAAACGGATCACCGTGGTGTGCGGCAAAGGCAACAACGGGGGAGACGGCTTTGTGGCGGCGCGTCTGCTCGCTGAGCGGGGCATGCATCCATGCGCGGTGCTCCTCTGCGGGTTCCCCTCCACGTATGAAGCGTTTACCGCCTATGAAAAGGCACGCAGGGCGGGCGTTCCGATCCTGGACGCGGCAAAGCAGGAGGAAGAGTGTGCCCGTAGAATCGGCGAGGCGGATTATATCATAGACGCCGTGTTCGGCTTTGGCTTCGGCGGAATGGTGCGGGAGCCTCTGGCCGGCTGGCTGAGGCGGGTCAATGAGGCAAGAGCGATTCGCATTTCTTTGGACGTGCCGAGCGGCACGTCGTGCGACAGCGCCTCCGTGGGAGGCACGGCGGTGCAGGCGGACCTCACCATAGCATTCACCGCGCCGAAGCCGGGGCACTTTTTGTTTCCTGCGGCCGATTGCTGCGGCGAAGTGGTAACGGCGGATGTGGGCCTTCCGGCCGAGGCGCTGGCGGGGCTCGAAAGCAGCGTGTTCCTCACGCAAAAAAAGGATATTTCGTTCGCCTTCCAAAAGCGGAGGAAAAACACGAATAAGGGAAGCTACGGCAAGCTCCTCGCTGCGTGCGGGAGCAAAGGAATGGCCGGCGCTTCCATTCTCGCCTGCAAGGCCGCCATGCGCTGCGGGGTTGGCCTCGTCCAGCTGGCGACTCCCGGCTCCAATTATCTGGCCGCCGCGGGCAACCTGATCGAGACGGTTCTGGTTCCCGCCCCCGAAACGGAGGAAGGCACCTTTGCAGGAGAGGCCGGGCCGTTTATCGTTGCCCGTATGCCCTCTTGCAGCGCGGTACTGTTCGGCTGCGGGGTGGGAAGCGGCCCGGAGCTCGACGAGGTGCTGGCGCAGATCCTCGAATCCGCCCGTGTGCCGGTCGTTTTGGATGCGGATGGCATAAATGTGCTCGCGCGCAATATACATGTAGTAAGAAATGCAAACGTTCCGGTCATCCTGACCCCGCATCCGGGCGAAATGTCCACCCTGACGGGGCTGTCCATCGAGGAGATTCAGAAAAACCGCCTGGAAACGGCGGTCAGCTTCTCGAAGGAGCACGGCGTGATCCTCGTGCTGAAGGGCGCCAACACCATCGTGGCCGACCCGCAGGGAAAAGCCTATATCAACCCCACAGGGAATCCCGGCATGTCGAAGGGGGGCAGCGGAGACGTCCTCGCGGGTATGCTTGCTTCCTTCATCGCGCAGGGGATCGAGCCGGTGCTGGCGGCGCGCGCCGCTGTTTATGTCCACGGCCTCGCGGGAGACCGGTGCGCCGCGGAAAAGTCCCAGCACGGCATGACGCCCACCGATATGATCGACGAGCTCCCCGAGGTGCTCCGGGAATTCGAATAAACGGCGGGCTCCTCCCGGAAGGTTTGCGGAAAAGGGAGGAACGATATGAAACGAGTTGCGGCCTGCCTGCTGGCGGTTTTGCTGCTGCTGACCGCCTGCGGCCAAACGGCAACCTCGCCGCCTGCGGTGCTCAGCACAGGCTTTTCCTGTGCGGCGGATGTAACCTACCGGGAAAGAAGCTTCGGAATTGGGCTGATCCGCCCCGGGCCGGGGATATGCACCATTGATTTTCAGAGCCCGGAAACCATGAGCGGCATGCGGATCGAATTCGAAGGGGAGACGATGAACCTCACCTACAAAGGGCTCACCCTCTCAAAGGATACGGACGATTCGTTCCGCGTCGGCTTT
>CAUBKG010000039.1 GCA_958436475.1 uncultured Clostridia bacterium | reverse complement strand
CAAGCTCGGCCTTTCCATCCGCGCCACGGGCGATAACGAGGATATGGTGCGCGCTTCCTCCATCAATTCCAATTTTACCAAAACCATCGGCCTGATGCTGGCAAACGGCCTCGCGGCCCTTTCAGGCGCCGTGCTGTGCCAGTATCAGTCGTTTGTGGACGTCAATATGGGAACGGGCATGGTGGTCGTGGGGCTCGCCTCCCTCATCATCGGCGAAATCATTTTCGGCAAGCGGGGCATTCTCCGCCATGCGGTGGCCGTGGTGCTCGGCTCCTGCGTCTACCGCATCATCATCGCGCTGGTGCTTCAGGCCAACCTCGCGGCCTTCTATCTGAAGCTTATTTCCGCGCTGATCGTCACCCTGGCGGTTTCTTATCCGGCGGTCAGGGAAAAATTCCAATTTGCCCGGCGCAGGCGCAGAAAGCCGGCGGCCGGTAAAGCGGAAGGGAAGGAGGAATAACCGTGCTGGAAATCTGCCATGTCAGCAAAACCTTTGGCAAAGGCACCGTGGATGAGAAAACTGCACTGCGGGACGTTTCCCTCCACCTCGACCCGGGTGATTTCGTCACGGTCATCGGCGGGAACGGCGCAGGCAAATCCACCCTGATGAACTGCATCTCCGGCTTTTTCTGCCCGGACGAGGGCCGGATCCTGCTCGACGGGCAGGATATCACCTATGCGAAGGAATATAAGCGCGCCCGGCATATCGGCCGCCTGTTCCAGGACCCCCTAAAGGGCACCGCCCCTTCCATGACCATAGAAGAAAACCTCGCCCTCGCCTTCATGCGCGGCAAACGCCGCGGTATCCGCTTCGGGCTCGATAAAAAGGACGTTTCCTTCTTCCGGGAGAAGCTCGCGGAATTGGAGCTCGGCCTCGAGGACCGGCTCAAAACCCAGGTGGGCCTGCTTTCGGGCGGCCAGCGCCAGGCGATCACCCTTCTGATGGCCACCCTCAACACCCCAAAGCTTCTGCTTCTGGACGAGCACACCGCCGCACTCGATCCCGCTACGGCGGACCGGGTTCTGGAGCTCACCCGGGAAATCGTTTCGAAAAGCCGCATCACCACCATGATGATTACCCACAACATTAAATCTGCCCTCAGCCTCGGCAACCGCACGGTTATGATGAACAGCGGCTCCATCGTGCTGGAGCTGAGCGGCGAAGAGCGCCGCGGCATGACCACCGCGCGCCTGCTCGAGCTCTTCCGCGAAAAAAGCCGGGAGGAGCTGGATAACGACCGCATCCTCCTTTCGGAATAACCTCCGCCGCCCTCAGAGCAGCCGCTCCGAGGGCGGCTTTTTGTTTCGGAGCCAGGGCATTTGGGGCAGCTTTCGCGCGGCTCCAGACAAAACACGCAAAAGCGGCGGCCGTTTTTCTGTTCGGGGAGCCGCCCCACGGGCGGCCTTCTTCGCCGGGGGCTGTGGGCAGTTCTAAAATTTTCATTCTTTTTCGGTGAAATTTGCACGCCTCTGCGAATGGACAGGCCCTGTTTTCCCGCAGTATAATAAATAGCAGTCATCATACAAACGCATCCGCCGCGCCGGTTTTTGCCCGAATGCGCGGGTTTTCGATTCAGCCTTATCGTTAAGGAGGTACATCTTTTATGTTTCACTCAATCCATGAGGAATGCGGTGTGTTCGGCATCTGCGAGCCGTGCACCGCACCGGTGGCCCAATCGGTCTATTTCGGGCTGTACGCTCTCCAACACCGCGGGCAGGAAAGCTGCGGCATCGCCGTGAACGACGACGGCGTGTTCCAGCATTACCGCGATATGGGGCTCGTGTACGAGGTTTTCTCACCCGAGAGGCTGCACCAGCTGGGGACGGGCAACATGGCGATCGGCCATGTGCGCTATTCCACCACCGGAAACGTGAACCGCGTAAACGCCCAGCCGCTCGTTATCCGGCACGTGAAGGGCAACATGGCCCTCGCCCACAACGGCAACATCACCAATTCCGGCGAGCTGCGCCGCGAGTTTGAGATGCAGGGCGCTATCTTCCATTCCACCAACGATACAGAAATCATCGCCTATGCCATCACCCGCGCCCGCCTCGAGACCGCTTCCATCGAACAGGCGGTAGAAAAGGCGATGGAGCGCCTGCGCGGGGCGTATTCGCTCGTTATCATGTCGCCCCAGAAAATGATCGCCGCGCGCGATCCCGTGGGCTTCCGTCCCTTGTGCATCGGGCAGACCGAAAGCGGCGCGTATGTGTTTTCTTCCGAATCCTGTGCGCTGGACAGCGTTGGGGCCCGCTTCCTCCGGGAGCTGCTTCCCGGCGAAATCGTCGTGGTGTCGGACGGCAGGCTTTCCTCCATCACCACCCACTGCAAGCGGGAAAAGCCCTGCCTGTGCGTGTTTGAATACGTTTATTTCGCCCGACCGGACAGCGTCATCGAAGGCGCGGGTGTGCACGAGGCCCGGCTGCGCGCGGGCTCCTTCCTCGCAGAGGAACATCCGGTGGAGGCAGATGTGGTGATCGGCGTGCCCGACTCGGGGCTGGACGCCGCTCTCGGCTATTCCCTTCGCTCCGGTATCCCCTATGGGATCGGGTTCATCAAAAACCGGTATGTCGGCCGCAGCTTCATCCAGCCGACGCAGGGCCAGCGGGAAAACGCCGTCAAAATCAAGCTCAATGTAATTGGCAGCACGGTGCGCGGCAAGCGCGTGGTGATGATCGACGATTCCATCGTCCGCGGCACCACCAGCGCCCGAATCGTCCACCTGCTGCGGGAAGCGGGGGCCAAAGAGGTGCATATGCGCGTTTCCTCCCCGCCCTTCATCAGCGAATGCTTTTACGGCACGGATATCGACAGCCGCGAGAACCTCATCGCCTGCAGGCACACGGTGGAGGAGACCGCCCGTATCATCGGGGTGGACAGCCTCGGCTATTTGAGCGTGCAGAACCTGCACCGCATCGCGGAAGGGGCGAACTGCGATTTCTGCGACGGCTGCTTTACCGCGCATTACCCGGAAAAGCCGCCGGAAGGCAGCAGCAAGAATATTTTCGAATGCAAGATTTCCCGGAAAATAAAGGGATAATTAGACGAAAAGCCACCCGTTGTGCTATCATGCAATCATACCCTCGGTGTACAAGGGGCAGCATGCCTGCGGAGTTTTTCGGGAGCAAAAACGCCCCGGCAGCCAGGCAGACGAGGCAGATGGGCTCGCGCCCGGCAACGAGGATAACACCGCTTTGCAGTGTTTCTGCCCCGAATAACCATATTGACCCTTCTACACCGAGGGTAGCATCAGTATGCAAGGGTGATTCGGGAGGGACTCCTATGAAATTCAAAATTATTTTTATCCGGATATTCGCCGCCTGCATCTTCCTCCTTTGCCTTTTTCTCGCATGGGCGGGGATGCAGGAGCAGGATTCGCCAAAGGGGCTCGTGAAAGCCCTCCCTGTGCTTGCCGCCGCTGTCCTTATGTTCGCAGGCACCTTTCTGCCGCGAATGGATTCCGCCGGAAAAGACCGGATAAAGCTCGATTTCGGAAAGTGGGCGGGTGCGTATTTTGACGGAAGCCCCAGAGCAAAAAAACATTTTTACAAGGGCTTTTGCAATTGGTATGGAAATAATTATGCCGCCGCATATTACTACATGGAAAAGGCGGCAGACGCGGCGGAGAATCCCAGGGCGAAGGCCCGCGCGTACTTCTTCATCGGCCGCTGTGCGAAAGAAGAAAAGAAATACGGCCGGGCAATCGAAAATCTTCAAAAGGCTGTAAGGCTGGATGCGGCGATGCCTGAAGCATGGAACAATCTCGCCGCCGTCTGCTTTGGCACAGGAAGGCCGGAGGAAGGCGTCCGGGCGTGCGAAACAGGGATCGCCTATAACCCCTCCTATCCCCTTTTATATAACACGCTTGGCAATTATTATTACGAAGCAGGGCTGTATGATAAAGCCCTCGAAAAAATCCTCGCAGCTGAAAAACTCCTTCCAGCAAACGCCTCCATCGTGATGAACTCGGCCCTCGGCTTTGCCGCGCTCGGCAACGAAGCGGAAGCTATGCGCCGGTATCACCGAGCGGCGGAGCTCGGCTATGAGGAAAGCGACGCCGCCTTCCAGCTCATCACAGTCCATTTGGCGCACCGCCGCCAAACCGGAGGGGCGGCGCCCGGGGAATACTGAGCCTGCCCTGCGAAAGGAGCTGTTTATGAACCGGTTGCAGGAGCGGGTCGATTGGTCTTCGCACATCGTTTTTTCGGCGGGGCCGGCGTTTCCACCGAAAGCGGCATCCCCGATTTCCGCAGCGTGAACGGATTGTATCATCGGAAATACGCTTAGGCGGTGCGAATGAAATCTTCCGCGCTGAAGGCGTGCCCCGCTGCGCCTGCGGCGGCATCGTCAAGCCGGACGGCGTGCTTTACGGCGAGCCCCTTTCGGAAAAGATGCTTTCAGCAGCAACGGAGGCGCTGTGGCGCGCCGGCCCGCTGCTCGTTGGAGCCCCCCTTCTGTTTACCCCGCCGCCGGCATGGTCCGCCTGTTTTCGGGCCGCTGCCTCGCGCTCATCAGCCGGGACGAACCCCCATGGATTCCCTCGTCGGCCTCCTCCTTTTGCCGGCCCATCGGGGAGGTTCCAGGGGAAATCGCTGTATAAAATGGATTTTTGCTTGCACTGGAGCATACAATATGATATAATAACTAGCGTTAGATGGAATGCTGTAGTGAAAGAGTGGGGAAACCCGCTCTTTCGTTCATATTGGAGTGATTTATAAAAGTGTCTGCAAAAAAAGGTTCCAAACGGGGAGGCAGCACGGTCTCCGTGGTGCGCGCCCTGGCCCTGCCTCTCGCGGAAGAGCTTTCCCTTCGCGTGTGGGATATCCGCTTTGAAAAGGAGGGCGCCAGCTGGTATCTCCGCATTTTTATCGATAAGCCCGGCGGCGTCACCATTGAGGACTGCGAGGCTCTCTCCCGCGCGATCGACCCCGTTTTAGACGAGGCCGACCCCATTTCCGTGCCCTATTACCTCGAGGTTTCTTCCCCCGGCCTCGGCCGGGAGCTCACCTGCCCTGCGCATTTCGAGGAGATGATGGGCCGCGAGGTCCGCGTTCTGCTCTATGCCCCGGTGGACGGCAGCCGTGAATTCCTGGGCGCGCTCGCCGGATACGGCAGCGGGGAGATTTCCATCGAAACGGAGGATGGGCCGCGCTCCTTCCCCCGCGCTTCGGTTTCCAAGGTAAAATTAAACGACGATGATTTTGGAGGATTTAACGAATGAATAACGAGTTTTTTGACGCCATCCTTCTTCTCGAAAAGGAAAAAGGAATCCCCGCGAAGTATCTGGCGGAAAAAATCAGCAATGCTATTGTTGTGGCGGTAAAACGCGACTACGGCGGGAAGGACGTCGTCTTCTGCGATATCGACCTCGACGAGCGCAGCTTTTCCGTGTACATCCGCAAGACGGTCGTGGACGAGGTGGAGGACGAAGACTGCGAAATGACGCTGGACGAAGCCAGGAAATACAATAAAAAGGCCGCTGTCGGCGAATATGTGGAAATCCCGCTCGATACGAAGCAGTTCGGCCGCATTGCCGCGCAGACAGCAAAGCACGTGATCCGCCAGGGCATCCGCGAAGCGGAGCGCGGCCAGATCCTGCAGGAATTCCAGAGCAAGACCCAGGAGCTCATTACCGCCCTCGTGCAGCGGGTGGATCCGCGCACCGGCAACGCAACGCTTGAAATCAGCCGTTCGGAGGTCATTCTCCCGAAGGCCGAGCAGGTGGAAGGCGAGGAGCTCCGCGAAGGCGACCGCATCAAGGTTTACGTGGTGGATGTGAAAGACGGCGAAAAGGGCCCGCGCGCCATGATTTCCCGCACGCATCCCGGCCTCGTGAAGCGCTTGTTTGAAATGGAAGTACCCGAAATTTACGACGGCACGGTGGAAATCAAAGCCGTCTCCCGCGAGGCCGGTTCCCGCACCAAGCTCGCGGTATACAGCCGCGACCCGGATGTGGACGCGGTCGGCGCCTGCATCGGCCAGCGAGGCGCGCGTGTCAACAAGATCGTAGAGGAGCTCGGCGGCGAAAAGATCGATATCGTGAAATACAGCGATGAGCCGCAGGCCTTCATCGCCGAAGCCCTTTCTCCTGCCAACGTTTTGAGCGTGGAGATCGAAGACGAAACGGCAAAATCCTGCAAAGTCACCGTACCGGATACGCAGCTTTCCCTCGCCATCGGGAACAAGGGCCAGAACGCCCGCCTCGCGGCGAAGCTCACCGGCTGGAAGATCGATATCCGACCCCAAAGCGGCTTCTTCGGAGAGTAAGATCCTTGGGGCCCTTCCGGGAGGGGCTTGTTTCCCGGGGAAAAAGTTTTTTGCCGGTTACTGGACGGCGGAATGGATGTTTTTAGATGCAGCAAAAGAAAATACCTATGAGAATGTGCACCGGCTGCGGGGAAATGAAGCCCAAACGCGAGCTCGTGCGCGTGGTGCGAAGCCCCGAGGGGGAAATCTCCCTCGACCTCACCGGAAAGAAATCCGGCCGGGGGGCTTATGTGTGCCGCAGCGCCGAGTGCCTCAAAAAAGCGCAGAAAACAAAACGGATCGAACGTTCTCTCGAATGCGCCATCCCTCCGGAGGTTTACGGCGCCATGGAGGAGGAGCTGCGCCAACATGAAGAATGATCCTGTTTTATCCCGCCTCGGGCTGTGCCGGAGGGCCGGCAAGCTCGTTCTGGGTTACGATATGTCTCTGAAATCCGTTCTCGATGGTTCCGCCCGCCTTGCGGCGGCGGCCTGCGATAGCTCCGAAAAAGCTGTTTTCAAGCTTTCCCGCGCCTGCGGCGAATGCGGCGTGCCCTTTTACACGCTCCGCTGCACGGCAGAGGAATTATCCCGCGCTGCGGGAAGCAAGGCCGCATTTTTCAGCGTAACCGACGCCGGCATGGCAAAAGGCCTTTCCGGTTGTATCCGTAAAATCGAAGGGGAGGAATAGTCTATATGATGATGAATAAATACCGTGTACATGAAGTCGCCAAGGATTTGGGCGCTCCCAGCAAATCCGTGGTGGACCTGCTTCAGAAATATTTTGAGGGCCCTGTGAAACACATGACCGCCCTGACCGAAGACCAGCTCGATATTGTGCTCGAATACTTCACCCAGAACAACCAGGTGGAAAATTTCGATGCCTACTTTGCCACCGCTGCGGAGAAAAAGCCCGAAAAGAAGCCGGAAGCCCCAAAGGCGGCGGAGAACCCGGCCGCTCCGGCTGCCTCCGGCAAAAAGACGGCCGAGGGCCAGAAAGGCGCTTCCCCCGCACCGGGGAAGAACGCCGCGCCCGGAAGGGGCCCGGCACAGGTTCGCCATGTGGATACCCGCTCCGCGCATGTGGAGATGGAAAAATATAATGAAAAGTATGAACGCATCGCGCCTGCAAACACTACTCGCAGCGATAATATCGTTCACAAGCAGAAGATCAAGCAGCGCTCGCAGGACCGCCGCCCGCCCCGCGCCCGCCGGGAAACGGAGGCCGAGCGCTTGAAGCGCCTTGCCATGGAGCGCCAGAAGAAGGCCCCCATGAAGGTGACCGTCGGTGAGGAGATCACTGTCGGCGAGCTCGCTATGCGCCTGAAAATCCAGGCGAACGAGGTCATCAAGCAACTGATGAAGCTGGGTGTTATGGCCAACGTGACCCAGAGCATCGATTACGATACCGCTGAACTGGTGGCGGGTGAGCTCAACGCTATTGTGGAGCGCGAGGTCGTTGTTACAATCGAAGACAAAATCATAGACGACAGCGAGGACAAGGACGAAGAGCTCGAGCCCCGCAGCCCGGTCGTGGTCGTGATGGGCCACGTCGACCACGGCAAAACCTCCCTGCTCGACGCCATCCGCGATACCAACGTCACCTCCACCGAGGCGGGCGGCATCACCCAGCACATCGGCGCTTACCGCGTTGAGGTCATGGGCAAGGACATCACCTTCCTTGATACCCCCGGTCACGCCGCGTTTACCTCCATGCGTGCGCGCGGCGCACAGGTAACGGATATCGCGATTCTCGTCGTCGCCGCGGACGACGGCATCATGCCCCAGACCATCGAAGCCATCAACCACGCGAAGGCGGCGGAAATCCCGATTATTGTAGCCATCAATAAGATGGATAAACCCGGCGTTACCCCCGACCAGATCAAGCAGCAGCTCACCGAGCACGGCCTCGTACCGGAGGAATGGGGCGGAGATACCATCTGCGTGCCCATTTCGGCCAAGCAGCATACAAACATCGATAAGCTCCTCGAAACCGTCATTCTCGTTGCGGAAATGCAGGAGCTCAAAGCCAACCCCAACCGCGCGGCTAAGGGCACCGTGGTGGAAGCGCAGCTCGATAAGGGCCTCGGCCCGGTTGCTACCGTCATCGTCCAGAACGGCACCCTCCATCAGGGCGATGTGATCGTGGCAGGCTCTGCGGTCGGTAAGGTGCGCGTCATGACCGACGAGCGCGGCCGCAGGGTGAAGGAAGCGGGGCCGTCTGTCCCGGTGAAGATCACCGGCCTTGCCGATGTTCCCGCCGGCGGCGATATTTTCAACGTCGTTTCCGATGAGCGCCTGGCCCGCGAGCTCGTGGAGCAGCGCAAGGCAGCCGCCAAGGAAGAGGAATTCAACGCCGTGCAGAAGGTAACGCTCGATAACCTCTTCAGCCAGATGCAGGAGGGTGAGGTAAAGAACCTCAATATCATTGTAAAGGCAGACGTGCAGGGCTCGGTGGAGGCTGTCCGCCAGTCGCTCGAAAAGCTCTCGAACGACGAGGTGGCCGTGCGCGTCATCCACGGCGGCGTGGGCGCGGTGAGCGAATCGGACGTCATGCTCGCCAACGCTTCCAATGCCATTATCGTCGGCTTCAACGTCCGCCCGGAGCCCTCCGCGCGCGACAATGCCGAGCGTGACGGCGTGGATATGCGCCTCTACCGCGTAATTTACGACTGTATCGAGGAAATCGAATCGGCCCTGAAAGGCATGCTGGCCCCGAAATTCCGCGATGTGGAGCTCGGCCGCATGGAAGTGCGCCAGGTATACAAGATTTCCAATGTCGGCACGGTCGCCGGCGTTTACGTCACCGAGGGCAAGGTCCTCCGCTCGGCCAGCATCCGCGTGGTGCGGGACGGCATCGTCATCGCGGAAGACAAAATGAGCTCCCTGCGCCGCTTCAAGGACGATGTGAAGGAAGTCGCCCAGGGCTATGAGTGCGGCATCGGGCTCGAAAAATTCAACGATATCAAGGAAGGCGATATTTTCGAAGCGTACACCGTGGAGGAATATCGCGAAGACTGACCGCGGGGCATCGCCCTGCACAGATAGAAAGGACGTTTTATGGCTGGTTATCGGATCGACCGCGTAACTGAGGATATCCACCGCGAGCTGTGCGATATCGTGCGCGGCCTCAAAGACCCGCGCATTTCCGGGTTCCTCACCGTGGTGCGCGTGGAGGTTTCGAACGACCTCTCCTACGCGAAGGTTTATGTGAGCGCCATGGAAGGGCTCGCTGCCGCGCAGAATTCGGTGAAGGGCCTGAAATCCGCGGCGGGCTATATCCGCCGGGAGCTTTCCTCGCGCCTTTCCATCCGGAAAACGCCGGAGCTCCGTTTCATTGCCGACGATTCTATTGCGCACGGCGCCGAGATCGCTTCCCTGCTCAATGAACTCGAAGGGCCGGCAGAGCCGGAAAAATAAAAACGCTGCGTTTCACGCCCTTTTCCGCGCGCGGCCCTGGGAGCACCCGGCTGTGCGCGGAAAACAGAGACCCGCCGGCGGAAAAAACGCCCCGGCGGATTTCCCGGAACTTATCCTCCGGCGGCATATCTGCCCCCGGAAAGACGGTGATAACATATGAAAATTACCTTAGACGAGGCAGTGGCGCTCATCCGTTCCATGGAGGATGTTCTGCTTCTGACCCACCAGAGCCCTGACGGGGACACGCTCGGCTCGGCCAGCGCGCTCTGCCGGGCCCTTCTGGCGCTTGGGAAACGCGCGCGGGTGGTGTGCTCGGACGAAATCCCCGAAAAATACGATTACCTCTTCCGCGGGCTGCCAAAGGAGGAATTTGATCCGAAAACGGTCGTTGCGGTGGACATTGCCGACCCGCAGCTGCTGGGAAAAGCGCTCTCCATTTATGCCGGCCGCGTGAAGCTCTGCATCGACCACCACCCCTCCAATACGCTGTATGCCGAGCACACGCTGCTAAACGGCCTTTCCAGCGCCACGGCGGAGCTTGTTTACAGCATCGTAAAGGAGCTCCGGGTAGAAATCACTTCCGATATGGCGGACGGCATCTATACCGGCATCGCCACCGATACCGGCTGTTTTAAATTCACCAACACCACTCCTTGGACGCATACCGTAGCCGCCGAAATGATGGAACGGGGCGCGGATTATGGAGAAATCAACCGCCTCATGTTCGATACGGTCACAAAAGAGCGCCTCACGATCGAACGCATGGCGCTCGATACGCTCGAGCTGCACTTTGACGGCCGCTGCGCCATCCTCTACATCACCCGTGCAATGCGCGAATCCTCCGGTGCGGCGGACTGCGACCTCGAGGGCATCACCTCCCTGCCCCGCAAGATCAAGGGCGTGGAAATCGGCATCACCGTTCGGGAAAAGGAACTGGGGAAATATAAAATTTCCGTGCGCACACGCGAAAGCATAGACGCTTCCCGTTTCTGCGCCCTCTTCGGAGGGGGCGGCCATGCGCGCGCCGCGGGATGCCAGGCTTCCGGCAGCTATGAAGAGCTCCACGCCCGCCTGCTCCGGGAAGCGGAGCTGGCGCTGGGGAGCTCATGCTGAGCGGCATCCTCCCGGTGGATAAGCCGGCGGATTATACCTCGTTCGATGTGGTCGCCGTGCTGCGCCGGCTCAGCGGCGAGCGCCGGATCGGCCACACGGGCACGCTCGACCCCATGGCCACCGGCGCGCTTCCCGTCCTGTTCGGTAAATGCACCCGCCTGCTCCCCCTGCTCCCCACCGAAGATAAGGCTTACCTTGCCTCCTTCCGCCTCGGCGTCACGACCGACACGGAGGACAGCACCGGCACGGTGCTCGAAGAGAAGCCCGTTACCGCTTCGGAGAGCGATGTGGTGGCGGTGCTGCGCACGATGGAAGGTCCGCAGCTCCAGCTCCCCCCGATGTACTCCGCCGTAAAAAAAGACGGCGTCCGCCTTTATAAGCTGGCACGAGAGGGGAAAGAGGTGGAACGCGAGCCGCGGGAAGTCACCATTCATTCCATCCATCTCGTTTCCTGCCGGGAGGAGGCGGGGGAATATACCATGGAGGTCCATTGCTCCAAGGGGACGTATATCCGCTCCCTCTGCCGGGATATCGGCGAGCGGCTTTCCTGCGGCGCGGTGATGACCGGCCTGCGCCGCACTATGGCCTGCGGGTTCTCCCTTTCCGATTGCCGCACGCTGGACGAGCTGCGGGCGATGAGCCGGGAAGAGCTGCTGAACGCTATTCTCTCCCCCGAGCGTGCCCTGCTCGGTTATCCGGAGGTCGCCGTTTCGGCGGCGCAGGCGTCCCGCTTTCAGAACGGGGGCGGCCTCAGCTTCGAGCGTCTTCCCCTGGAGGAGCCTTCGGGGCTTTACCGGGTGTACGCCCCCGGCCGCGTCTTGCTCGGGCTCGGAAACGCCGATGCGGAAAAAGGCGAGTTGAAAGTAAAATGCCATCTGTAAGGAGTATCTTGCCTTGACGATTTACCATACTCTTCCGGAAACACCCCTCGAAGGGCCGTCGTCCGTGGCCGTCGGCGTGTTCGACGGTGTCCACACGGGGCACAAACAGGTGGTGGAAGCGGCAAAGCAACCGGGGCTGTCCACCGTGGTGCTGGCGCTGGAGGGCTGCCGGAAGGGCGCGCGCCGCCTGATGGTCCCGCAGGATAAAGCCCAAATTCTTTCCTCCCTCGGGGTGGACGTGCTCTGCACCGCCAATCTTTCCGAAGTGCAGGAGTTTTCCCCGGAAGAATTTATCGACCGCATCCTTCTTCGCCTCTTTCGTGCCGAGAGGGTCGCCTGCGGTTTCAACTTTCACTTTGGAAAAAACGCCGCCGGCGCTGCGCAGGACCTGACCGCTCTCTGCGCCGCGCGGGGGATCGAAGCCGCCGTTGTCCCCGCTGTGCGGCAGGGCGGTGAGCCGGTCAGCTCCACGCGCATCCGTGCCCTCATAGAAGCGGGCGATATCCCCGCCGCCTCCGCACTGCTCGGCCGCCCCTACGGCTTCACCCTGCCGGTGTCGGATGGCGACAAGCGCGGCCGCACCCTCGGCGCGCCCACCATCAACCAGCATTTCCCCGCAGATTTTCTCCTGCCCCGCTTCGGCGTGTACGCCTCTTTTGCCGAGGTGGAAGGGAAACGCTATCCCGCTGTGACCAATATCGGCGTGCGCCCCACGGTGCGCTCCCCTTACCCGCTCGCAGAAACCTATCTCCTCGGCTTTTCCGGGGATTTATACGGGAGGCCCGTCCGGGTTTCCCTGCTCCGGTTCCTGCGCGGCGAGCAGAAGTTTTCCTCCCTCAATGAGCTCAAGGCCGCCATTGCGCGGGATGCGGAATCCGCCTCCCACATATTCCGGCAGATGAATTCATAACCTTTTACCCGGCCTTTGTGAAAAGGCCGGTATTTTTATTGCTTGAAATAAGAAAGAGGGGGAATCCATGAAACGAATCAAAGCGCTGTTCCAAACATGCAAAGCAGCCTTTTACCGCGCGCCTATTTTCATGACGCTCGCCGCGAGCCTTGCGGCGGCAGCGGCTGCAGAGCTTGCAGTCTTCCTGTTTGAAGGCGGCCTTTCCATGGATTCCGCCCTTTTTTATGTGCTTTTGCTTTTCTGGCTTTTGGCGGTTTCCGCCGCCCTGACCCTCCAGAACATCCTGTTCCTGATTTTAAAGCCGAAAACCGGAAAAGAGGAAACCGCGGCAAAAAAAATCGAGCTGCTAACCGTTTCGCTCGGCGCGCTGCTTTCCTATTTCTATTTTTATATTACGGATATCCAATTTGCCGATTGGAACGAGCAGCTCTATAATTATGAACTGCACACGCCCATAGAAACCGGCTCGGTGCTTACCGTATCGGTCATTGCCGCCGCGGCGGTGCTCGGCTATCTCATCGCTCGGTTTCTCCCCCTGCGAAGGCAGCCGCCGCTCGTCACCGTGCTGTGCATCGCCGCCATGTATCTCGGCGCGGCAGAGTGCGTCCTCTGGTGCATTCAGATTTTAACCGATGCGGAGCTTATCCCCCTGTGCATCCTGCCACTCAACTGCGTCCTCATCGCCGCCAAGACAATCCGTTCGCTGGCGGAGCAGAAGGCCGGGGCAGGCGCTCCGGAGGAGGGCCAAACCTGCGGCCGGCTGCGGCGTTTCCTGTTCCGCATCAGCGCACGGCCCCTGCCCGCCCTGCTAGCCGCCCTCCCCCTGCTCGGCCTCATCGTCGCCCTGCTCACCCTGTTCGGCCAGGAGCCGGACAGCGTTATCAAGGCCTGGACGCAGACGGCGGACTGGACCCTCTCCCAAAAAATTGCCCCGCAGAACATCTATTACGATCAGCATTACCTCTGCACCGTTGCCGCGGGCGGGCACCGGAGGGTGGTAAAGCCGCTTCGCACGGGGCTGCGGCACGGCCACCGCGTGGTGGTGAACCGCCAGCTCTGCATTGCAAATTCCTTCGAACAGCTGCTGGAGGAACGCACGCCCCGTTTGCACCGAATCATCCGGTCGCTCTACGATAAAACCGGCTATCCCCTGGCCCGGCATATCCGCTCGCCGTTTCTTGCCGATATCATTTATTTTGGGATGAAGCCTCTCGAATGGACATTTCTCGCCGTGCTTTATCTCTTTGACTGCGCCCCGGAAAACCGCATAGCCGTGCAGTACCCCCACGCGCCCCTCCCGCAGGAGAAATAACATAGGGAAATCCCCCGGCAAACTATGAGGCACTTTCCTTTATCCCCATAGGGGCGCCCGCTCTGCCCTGTGCGTTCTGCGCGGCTTTTCCGGCAGATTGGCAATTCTGCTTTTCGGCTGGCGCCCGATGGGCGCCCCTACAGAGTAATCATTTCTTTCGAACAAGGGCGAAACCAATATAGAAACCAGATAACCCACTTGTTCCTTTTCGTAACCGAAAGTGAGCCAAGTGGGTCATTGTTTTTAATAACTTCGCTGCGGCACATCGGCCAAAGCCAGAGGAGTTCGACTCTGCCGTCAGGCAAGCCCCAAAAGGCGGGCGGCGCTCGTGAACAGGAAGCAGACCGCCATGCCGATTACGGTTGGAACGAGGAAGGAAACGGCCGTCCACCTGAGGCTCTGCGTCTCCTTCTTGATCGTGAGGCAGGTGGTGGAGCAGGGCCAGTGCATCAGGGAAAACAGCATGGTGGAAACCGCCGTTACAGAGGTCCAGCCGTTTTGCACGAGCAGGGCCTTGAGCTCCACAAAGCTGGCCATCTCCTGGATGCTTCCGGTGGAAAGATAGGCCATGATGATGATCGGCACCACGATCTCGTTCGCCGGAAAGCCTAAAATAAAGGCCAGAAGGATCACCCCATCCATCCCCAGCAGGTGTGCAAAGGGGTCTAAGGCGCCGGAACAGATGGCGAGGAGCGTGCTCCCCCCCACGGTGACGTTCGCCAGCACCCAGATGACAAGCCCCGCCGGAGCCGCCACGGATACCGCGCGGCCGAGGACGAAGAGCGTCCGGTCGAAAATAGAGCGGACGATCACCTTCCCGATCTGGGGCCGCCGGAAGGGCGGAAGCTCGAGCGTGAAGGAGGAGGGAACGCCCTTTAAAATGGTCTGCGAGAGCAGGCGGGAAACGAGAAAGGTCATCAGGATGCCGAGCAGGATGACCCCCGTGAGCAGCAGGGTGGACACTGCCGACTGGAACGGCGCCGCCACCGCCCCCACAAAAAACATGCTGATGATGGCAATGAGGGTGGGGAAACGCCCGTTGCAGGGGACGAAGCTGTTGGTGATGGTGGCGATCAGCCGCTCGCGCGGTGAATCGATGATGCGGCATCCCACCACGCCCGCGGCGTTGCACCCGAAGCCCATGCACATGGTGAGCGCCTGCTTGCCGCAGGCATGGGCTTTTTTGAAGTATTTATCCAGGTTGAAGGCCACGCGGGGCAGATACCCGAGGTCTTCCAGCAGGGTAAAGAGCGGAAAAAAGATGGCCATGGGCGGCAGCATTACCGAGGCAACCCAGGCGAGCACGCGGTACACGCCGTCTACCAGCATGCTGCGCAGCCATTCGGGCGAGCCGATCCAGTGGAAAAATTCACTCAGGCGGTCGCCTACCCAGAAGAGGCCGTCCGACAGCAGCTGTGAGGGATAATTGGCCCCTGTAATGGTCAGCCAGAAAATCCCGGCGAGAAGCAGCAGCATGATGGGGATCCCCGTCCATTTGCTGGTGAGGATCTTGTCGATCTTCCGGTCGCGCGCATTGTATGTTCCGTCTTCGAAGAAAACCGTATCCTTACAGATGCCTTCCGCCGCGGTAACGAGCCCCATAACGATTTTATCCTTGATCTCCTCCGGCGCGGTCCCCGCCGCTTTCAGAGATTCCCTCGCCCTCTCCACGGCGGCGCGGATATCGCCGTCCTCCATGAGATTTGCCCCGAGATATTCCTCCAGCGCTTTCCCCAGCGTTTCGTCGTAATCGATGAGTCGGAGGGCTGTCCAGCGGGGGGTGAGCCGCCGCAGTTCCCTGCCGCGCAGCAGCTCCTCCACCGAAGCGATGGCTTCTTCCAGCTCGGGGGCATAGCGCACCGCAAAGGGAGAAAGGGCCGGCGGGCTTTGCCCGGTGAGCTCCTCCGCCCGCTCCATCAGCGCATGGAGCCCCTTTCCGCTCCGCGCGCTCGCCCCCACCACGGGGACGCCCAGCTTCTCCTCCAGTTTCTTAAAATCGATCCGTATTTTTTTGCGCTTTGCTTCGTCCATTAAATTGACGCAGACGATCACGCGGCGCGTGATTTCCATGGTTTGCAGCACGAGGTTCAGGTTTCTCTCGAGGCAGGTCGCATCGCAGACCACGATAGCTGCATCCGGCTCGCCGAAACAGATAAAGTCCCTTGCCACTTCCTCCTCCGCCGAATGGGCCATCAGCGAATAGGTCCCGGGGATATCCACAAAGATATAGTCCGTATCCCGGAAGCGGCAGTTTCCCTGCGCGTTGGTGACCGTTTTCCCCGGCCAGTTTCCCGTGTGCTGGTTGAGCCCGGTGAGCTCATTGAACACCGTGCTTTTCCCGACATTCGGATTCCCGGCGAGCGCGATCACCTTATCCTTTGGGGATTCTTTTTTTATGTGCAGTCCGGTGTCGACTGCCGAGAGGCCCGTTGAGCCTGCCGTTAACCCCACGTTTGCTTCACCCTTTCCTATTGTGTACCGGTTACTGGAGCCGCACCAGCACGCTTCCCGAATCCTCGGAGCGCAGCGCGATCGTGGCGCCCCGGATGGCATAGGCCACCGGGTCCCCGGAGGGGCTGCGGTGCAGGCATTCCACCGTGGTTCCTTCAATCAGTCCGATATCCTGCAGGCGGCGGCGCATGCTTCCGGTGGAAAGCAGGCGCGTTACCTGCGCGGTTTGTCCGTCTTTGAGCGAGCTCAAGGGATTATCTATATTCATAAGTCATTTCTCCCTGTAATAAAAATGAGTGAACGGAAAGATTGTTTCCCTAAACTATCTATATTGCACAGAGGCAACTTTTGTGACTGAAACAGGAGGACAAGAATGATGGATTCATCCGGCGGCGATTTTCACACGCAGAAAGGCTATCAGATGCAGCGGTCCGGAACGGTTACGCTGGCTATGGAGGATTATCTCGAAATGATCTGCCGCCATACCGGTTCGGAAGGGTATGTGCGGGTAAACGTTCTCGCGGAAAACCTGCACGTTTCCCCTTCTTCCGCCTCGAAAATGGTATATAACCTGAAAAAATCCGGGCTGGTGGAATTTGAAAAATACGGGGTGATCCGCCCCACGGAGGAGGGCTGGCGCCTGGGACGATACCTCCTCTACCGCCACAGCGTGCTGCACCAGTTCTTCTGTGCGCTCAACGATACCACAGATGAGCTGGAACAGGTGGAGCAGGTAGAGCATTTCATGACGGAGGAAACGGTGCGCAACCTCGAACGCATCCTGCCCAAAATGAAATACCTGCGCACCAAAGGCACTCTCTAGGGCGTCCGCGTTTGCTTCGGCTCCGGTGAACTGGAAGAAAAAAACAGCGCTCTGCACGCCCGGCTATATGCAAAACACCCGGTCCCCCTTATGCCCGGTGATTTCATATATCTGCCCGGGTGCGCCTGCACGCATCCCGGAATTTTGAGATATATTCTTCAGACGCCCCTTCATATACATAAAGGAAGAAAGGCGCTGCTATGAAGAATGTAAAAGCTTTTTTTATGAATACCCTCCTGCTCACCGCCACCGCCCTGCTGATGCGGACGATCGGCGTGGCTTTCAATGCCTATCTTTCGCAGAAGATAGGAGAAGCGGGAATCGGGCTGTTTCAGCTGATTATGTCGGTTTACACCCTGGCCGTCACCTTCGCTTCCTCCGGCATCCGGCTTGCCGCCACCCGCCTGACCGTGGAGGAGCTGAGCCGGCCAAAGGGAGGCAGCCCGCGCCATGTGATACGCTGCTGCCTCGGCTACAGCCTGCTCTTTGGCTGTGCGGCAGCCATTGCGCTGTTTTTCGGGGCGGAATGGATCAGCGTCCACTGGCTGGGGGAGAGGCGGCCCATCCTTTCCCTGAAGCTTCTGGCGGTCAGCCTGCCCTTCCTGGCGATGTCCGCCGCGCTGAGCGGGTATTTCACCGCAGTGCGGAAAATCGTAAAGCTCAGCTCCTCGCAGCTTTTCGAGCAGTTTATCCGCATTACCGCCACGGTCATGCTTCTCACCATCCTGCTCCCGAAAGGCCTCGAATACGCCTGCGTAGCGATTGTGATAGGGTCCTGCCTTGCCGAGGTGGGAAGCTTTTTCTTTGTTTTCCTGCTCTACTGGGCGGAAACACGGCATCGGCACGACGCCGGTGCTTCCCCGAAGGCGGTGCGCCGCCTGCTGAAGATCGCCCTGCCGGATGCCGTGAGCTCCTACGTGCGCTCAGGGCTCCTGACGCTCGAGCACCTGCTGATCCCGGTCGGATTCCGGAAATCGGGCGCCTCCAGCGAAGGGGCCCTCGCAGCCTACGGCAAGGTGCACGGCATGGTGCTGCCGATTGTGCTCTATCCGGCGGCGCTGCTCAATTCCCTCTCCAGCATGCTGGTTCCGGAAATGGCGGAATGCTATGAAAAAAAGAACACGGTGCGCATCAATTACATCATTACGCGCGTGCTGCAGATGACACTCCTCTTCTCCATCGGCACGGCCGGTATTTTTTACTGTTTTTCGGGCGAGGTCGGCCGGGCGGTATACGGCAGCAGCGATACGTCGCGCTTTATCCAGCTGCTCGCTCCCCTCGTCCCCGTGATGTATCTCGATACCGCGGTGGACGGCATGCTCAAGGGCCTGGGGGAACAGGTGAGCTCCATGCGGTATAATATCATCGATTCCCTTTTGAGCGTGATTTTAGTGTATACCCTGCTCCCCCGTTTTGCGGTCAAGGGATATATCGTTATGCTCTTTGCCACGGAGATTCTCAACTTCACCCTCAGCATCAACCGTCTGAATACCATTTCAAACTTCCGCATCCGCCTGTTCGGCGGGATAATAGCACCGGTGTTCTGCATTGCCGGTTCGGTATCGGTGACCCAGTTGTTTTTTCGTTTTACCGGATTAGAGGCCGCGCCCGGCCTCCAATTGGCCCTTTCGGTGCTCCTCACCACACTGGTGTATCTCTTGAGCCTTCGGCTGTCTTGCTGCATCACGAAGAGCGATATCCGCTGGTTTCGCTCCATTTTTCGAAAATAAAGCCGCCCACCGTTGGGCGGCATTCCTTACGGAATACCGCCCTTCCGCAAATATTTTAACAATATAACATCTGCATTATTATATTAAAAGAACGGCCCGTTCTAATGCGTTCGGTTAGAAACGTATTAGAGCGGGCCATCCGTTTTCTGCGCCGGTCTCGTTCCCGGGCCGCCCGGAGGGCACTTTTCAAGGTGCTGGGCGGCAGCGTTCAGCGTTTATCTTTGTATTCATCGCAAAGCTCGATGAGACTATCTACCGTATGGCCGAGGCTTTGGCGATACTTGATGTGCTCCCGGGTGGAATGGAGCGCTTTTTCTAAGCCGCTTATGCCATAATCAGATAAAATATTCTCCAAAAATATTCTTGCGCCTTTCGTACTGACGGCTCGTTTGTAAATTTCACCCGTCAGCATACTTTTCGCGGCATAGATATACATCAGAGCCGAGCTGCGGTTCATACCGGTTTCTTTTGCTACAGCGTCCGCCGCCTCTCCGATATCCTGGGAAGGGTCCAGATAGGCTTTTTTTCCGTATGCATAGCAGGCCTTCATCATATCATCGGTCGTCCTCGTATAAGTGGAAGCGCCCGCCGTTTCTTCGCCGTGCGGCGCCTTTTCCCGGCTTTCCGGCGCGATAAAACCCGCGGCCTCCTCCAGGGCGGCCACGCGGTGCTGCAATTGCTTTCCCTCTTCTTCCAAAACCTTGATCCGGCTCATCAGCTCTAAAATGATGGTTTCATACTGCATATTTCTTCCTCCTTTTCTTGCCTCGATTTTATCATATAAATATTTCTTTGTCAATAAAAAATATAATAATTATTTATGTGACTTGATTATTTGATAATAAATGGCGAATAATCAAAGAGGGAATCAAATAAACTTGCAAAGAAATGCGCAAAAAAGCCCCCGCCACGGAGCGTGAAAGGAAGGCCTATCGGGGCGGCGGACAGCCGCCCCAGCGGGCTTCTTCAAACTGCGCTCTCAAAGCGGAGGCTTTTCGTATCTTGGAGCAATAAATTAATTACTCGTTGATCTTGGTAACAACGCCGGAGCCGACCGTACGGCCACCCTCACGGATAGCGAAACGAAGGCCCTCTTCGATGGCGATCGGGGTGATCAGTTCAACGTCCATCTCAACGTTATCGCCAGGCATGCACATCTCGGTGCCTTCCGGCAGGGCAACAACGCCGGTAACGTCGGTGGTACGGAAGTAGAACTGCGGACGATAGCTGTTGAAGAACGGAGTATGACGGCCGCCTTCATCCTTGGTCAGAACGTAAACCTGGCCATGGAACTTGGTGTGCGGATGGATGGAACCGGGCTTGGACAGAACCTGGCCGCGCTCGATTTCGGTACGCTGGATACCACGAAGCAGAGCGCCGATGTTATCGCCGGCTTCTGCGTAGTCGAGCAGCTTGCGGAACATTTCGATACCGGTAACAACGGTCTTCTTCTTCTCGTCGGCCAGACCAACGATTTCAACTTCTTCGTTCAGCTTCAGCTGACCGCGCTCAACTCTGCCGGTGGCAACGGTGCCGCGGCCGGTGATGGTGAATACGTCCTCAACCGGCATAAGGAAGGGGAGATCCGCCTTGCGTTCCGGAGTGGGGATGAACTTATCAACAGCGTCCATGAGCTCGAGGATCGGAGCATAGGCCGGGTTGGAGATATCGTCCGGAGCTTCGAGAGCCTGCAGAGCAGAGCCCTTGATGATCGGGGTCTCGTCGCCGGGGAAATCATAGCTGCTGAGCAGATCGCGGATTTCCATCTCAACAAGCTCGAGGAGCTCCGGATCGTCGACCTGGTCGCACTTGTTCATGAATACTACGATATAGGGAACGCCAACCTGACGGGCAAGCAGGATGTGCTCGCGGGTCTGGGGCATGGGACCGTCGGTCGCAGCGACGACGAGGATAGCGCCGTCCATCTGAGCGGCACCCGTGATCATGTTTTTGACATAGTCGGCGTGGCCCGGGCAGTCAAC
>CAUBKG010000038.1 GCA_958436475.1 uncultured Clostridia bacterium | reverse complement strand
GCTCCGTGCTGGGCTCCACAACCGTGTATTCGTTGCAGAGGAAGATTTCATCAAAGTAAATCGTGCCGGCAATACCGCGGTCAAACGTGAAGGAAAGCGAAACGGAGGGATGATCGAAGGTAAGACCGTTCGCGCTGTTCTTCAGGTCGATGACGAAATACTGCCAATCGGTGGTAACGGCCTTGATCTTCTTGCCGTCCGGTCCGATCATATCAGAGAAGAGCTTATACTCGGGATGCGCAACTTCACAATCGGGATTATAGGCGCTGCTCAGGCCAAAGCTGCTGCCTTCGCCGCCGTTCGCACCCTTCATGCGGATAACGAGATATCTGAAATCGTTCGGGTTGATGCTTGCGCCCGTGCCATAATAGCCGTAGCAGTAAGCATTCGCGCCTTCACCCAGCTGATAACGGCCGCCGGTATAGGAATACTCGAAGATGCCGTTCGTGAGGCCGGTGTTGGCCGGACGAGCTGCAGCCCACAGCGGGCGCCCGTCTTCCTCAGGGAATTCGGTGAGAAGATCACGCTCGTAGTTATCGATCATGCCGGTATTCTTATCGGGGAACACATATTCGCCATCGGCCGGCTCAGATGGAGTGGTCGGCTCGGTGGTGGGCTCCGTAGAAGGAACGGTAGGCTCCGTAGAAGGCTCGGTCGTCGGATCGACGGGAGCTGCGTTCTGCGGGAGGTACACGAGATCCTGGTTCTCCAGCATGGAAGAAGTCATGTACGGAGCAAGGAGATTCATGGTTTCAGAACCAGCGGTAACATCCAGATAGTTTCTCTCCACGCGGATGAACTTGAGGCTCATGTTCGCGATGGCGGAGATGCTGCGCAGCTTGTTGCTGGAAACATCGAGAGATTCGAGCTTCGTGAGGGAAGCCAGAGCGCTGATGTCTGCAATCTGGTTGTCGGCGAGGTTCAGCTCATACAGGGCGGTGAGACCCTTGAGAGAAGAAACGTCCGTCAGTTGGTTCTCATAAGCGCTCAGCTTGGTGAGGCCCTTGAGAGAAGCGACCGGGGAAATATCGGAAATCCCGCAGGAGCTGACGGCCAGAGCAGTCAGGTTCGGGAACTTCGAAGCGATCCCGCTCACGCTTTTCAGCTGGCTGTTATAAGAAACGTCCAGGAAGGTGAGGTTCTGCATCGAAGGCAGGGAATTCAGGCTGGTGAGCCCTGTCCCGATGAGAACGAGGTCTTTCAGATTCGTACATTTTTCGAGACCGGTGTAGTTGGAGATCTTCTGATTATAGATGTTAAGACCCTCAACTCGCGCCAGATCGGCCGCGGAGATGTCGTCGTTTGCGCCCTTATTGAGTTCCGTTCGGATGGCTGCCGCAAGGTTCGCATCGGGAACCAGGCTGGTGCCTGCCGCGGACACAGGGAAAACGACGATCATGGATAACAGCATGAGAACTGCCACCATTACACTTATTGCCCTTTTCACAAATTTGTCCCCCTTAAATAGAGTTTAAATCAGCACAAGAATGCCTGTACAATAGTAACCCAAATTGTTTAAATTGTCAAACCCTTAATTCATAGTTTATATATTTTTTTAAAAATTTTTTAGATTTTACTTCAATTTTAACAATAAAAATTTTTAGTTTTTCTTTTTTAGAAGAATAATCCTGCTTTTTTCCACCTGGAAGCCCATTTTCTGCCGTTTCTTATTGCTGTTTTGCACAACTTTGCCTGCTGTTATTTGACGCACTGGATTTTTTCAACAAAAATTTTGAAATCTTTTTGGCTCGTCCCTCCCTTTTGGCGATTTTTCCATATCTCGCAGGGCCGCCGTGCAAATCCCCATATATTGTGGTATACTAAATCTGTTAGCTTTTTTCGGCCGGCGCCCGCCTCTCGGAAAGCACCGGCGGCCGGCCGCATCGCCGCCCCTTTCCCTTCCTTTCTTATTATAACTTGAACGCGGAGCGCGAATGGTATCATTGCCCATCCTGCCGCTCCGCGGCGCGGGGGCATCAGGCAGGTATCATATCTGCTTTGCAGATATGATACCATATTTCGAGCGGGGTGAGGAAACAAATATGAAGCTTTTAATCGTGTATCAATATTTTTTGTCCCAAACGCAGGGCGGGGTATCGCGCTTCAACCGGCTGACCCAGCTGTTTGCACGCAGAGGGGCGGGCTGCACGATCATCTGCAGCCGATATACCCAGCACGGAGAGCCTGCCGGCTCTGACGAGGCGCCTCCCGGTCCCGCATCGGGAGGCATCCACATCCGGCGCATCTCCTCCTTTCGGGGAAAGCGCGGGAATATCTTCAGCCGGCTCGCTTCCTATTGTTCCTTCGGCGTCCGTTCCTTTTTTGCCGCCCTGCACGAGCGGGATGCGGATGCAATCCTGCTTTCTTCTCCTCCCCTTTCCCTGGCGGGAACAGCCATTCTCCTCAAGCATGTGCTGCACCGCCCGCTCGTTCTGGACCTAAGGGACCTCTGGCCGGAAAACGCCATCGACCTGGGCCTTCTTCGCAGCCGCCCCCTCATTTGGCTGAGCCGGCGGCTGGAAAAGCGCGCTTACCGCGCCGCCGACCTGATCGCGGTGGTAACCCCCGCTTACCGGGATTATCTTCTGAAATTAGGCGTGGCGGAAGAAAAAATCCGCTATTTCCCCAATTCGCCGGATAAGCTGCTCGTGACCCTCACGCAGGAGCCCGCGCAGATCCGTAACGACCTCGGCATACCGGGCAAATTCGTGATCGGTTATTTCGGCAATCACGGCTATGCCGCCAAGCTCACGCAGATTCTGGATGTGGCAAGGCTGCTCAAGGGCGACCCGGATTTCTTCTTTTTGTTTGCCGGAAGCGGCTTCGACCGCGAGAACCTGATTCGTTCCGCCGAGGAGCAGGGGCTTACGAACGTGCTGTTCCTTCCGAACTGTTCCCTGCCGGAGGCCTGCGAGCTGATCCGCTCGTGCGACGTCTGCGTTGCAAGCCTGCTGCGCGCGGAAAGCATGAAGCTGGTTTACCCTTCAAAAATTTTCGAATATATGTCCTTTGCAAAGCCCATCCTGCACACGGTGGACGGTATCTGCCGCGAGCTTATCGACCGGGCAGACTGCGGGTTTTACTGCGAGCCCGAAAGGCCGGAGCAGTTAGCGAAAAAAATCCGGTGGCTCCGGGCGCATCCGGATGAAGCGAAGCGGCTGGGTCAAAACGGCTGTGAATATGCCGACCGGCATTTCAACTCCGAACGCATTGCGGCAGATTATCTGGAGGCTATTGAAGAACTCGCCGCATCATCGGCAAAACGCAGGAAACAATAAGCCTTAGGCGGTACCATCCGGATATTCCGATGGTATCGCCGGGGCAAAAAATATGTTTTCCGGAGGCCCTGCTCTCCGGAAGGCATTTTTTCTTTTTTCCCGCGGCGGCTTTCCCGGGAAATCCCAGCCGGCTGTTGAAAAGTGGACTAAAAATGTATATAATATGATCGTTAACACAGCGGCATCGGAACAGAACGATTGGGGGTTGTGTTTTTGGAACAGAAAACGGTAAAAATCAGCGGCATGACCTGCGCCGCCTGCGCGCGGGCAGTGGAACGGGCCGCTGCGGGAGTGGGCGGCGTGGAGGAGGCCTTTGTCAATTTCGCCACCGAAAAGCTCACGTTTCGGTACAACGGCTCCGGGCAGACGGCCGAAGCGGTTTACGCCGCCGTTCGCTCGGCGGGGTATGCGCCGGTTCTGAATACCGAAGCGGCAGACGAAAAACCGCGCGGCTTTTTTACCCCGCGCCTGATCGTTTCTGTGGTCTGTACCCTGCTCCTACTATATATTGCAATGGGTCCGATGATCTCCTTTATCCATCTGCCCCTGCCGGAGCTCATCGCCCCCCATTCTCATCCGGAAAATTACGCGGTCGTGCAGCTCGTGCTGTGCCTGATCGTTACCTTCTTCAATCTCCCCTTTTATACCTCGGGCTTCCGGGCGCTTTTCCGCCTGCGGCCCAATATGGATTCCCTCATCGCCATCGGTACGGTATCGGCGTTCGGCTATTCGCTTTACGCCATGATCTGCATCTTCCTCGGCGACCCGCATATGGTGCACAGCCTGTATTTTGAATCGACCGCCACGATCCTCGCCCTCGTGCTCGTGGGGAAGAGCCTGGAGGCGCGCTCCAAGGGCAAAACGAGCGGGGCTATCAAAAAGCTGATGGACCTTTCCCCCAAGACCGCTTCGGTTTTGACCGGGCAGGGGGAAACGGTCCGTCGCGTGGAAGAGGTGCTGCCCGGCGAGCTCGTGATCGTGCGTCCGGGAGGCCGCATCCCGCTCGACGGCGTGATCGTGGAGGGCTCCACGTCGATCGACGAATCCATGCTGACCGGGGAGAGCGTCCCCGCTGAAAAGCAGGCGGGCGAAGAAGTTTTCTGCGGCACGATCAACCAGACCGGTCTCATTAAAATAAAGGTGACGAAGCCCGCCGGCGATACCGTTCTTTCCCACATCGTGGAGCTGGTGGAAAACGCGCAGGGCTCCAAGGCCCCCATCGCGCGGCTGGCCGACCGGGTTTCGGGCGTGTTCGTTCCCATCGTCATCGGGATCGCCCTGCTGGCGGCGGTCTTCTGGATGCTGGCAGGCAAGGACTTCGGCTTCGCCGTCACGATATTCGTCACGGTGCTCGTGATCGCCTGCCCCTGCGCCCTGGGCCTCGCCACTCCCACCGCCATCATGGTGGGCACCGGCAAGGCGGCGGAGCACAATATTCTCTTCAAAAACGGCCAGGCGCTTGAAACGGCCCACACGGTGGATACGGTCGTGCTCGATAAGACCGGTACCATCACCGAAGGCAAGCCTTCCGTCACGGATATTCTGCCGTTCGGGGAAACAGAGGAAAACGAGCTGCTCGCCCTTGCCGCATGCGCAGAGTTCGGCTCGGAGCACCCGCTCGCCGGAGCCATTGTGAACGAAGCGAAAAAGAGGGGGCTGGCCCTTTCGGAACCGGAGGAATTCGAGCTCCGAAACGGGCAGGGCGTGCGCGCGAGCATCGGAGGCAAAAGGATCTGCGTGGGCAACGCCCGCCTGATCCAGAGCCCGCGGATCCGGCCGGAAGAATACGAGGGCCTCACCCGTTCCCTCTCCTTAGAGGGCAAGACCCCCATGCTGGTAAGCGATACCTTTCGTCTGCTCGGCATCATCGCGGTGGCGGATACCGCCAAGCCTTCCGCGCCCGCGGATATCGCACGGCTGCATACGCTCGGGCTGCGCACCGTGATGCTCACGGGAGACAATGAAAATACCGCGCGCGCTGTGGCGGGACGCATCGGGATCGACACAGTCATTGCGGGCGTTCTTCCCGAAGACAAGGCGAACCATGTGACCGACCTCACGGCGGACGGCCGAAGGGTCGCTATGGTGGGCGACGGCATCAACGACGCGCCCGCGCTCGCCAGCGCGACGCTCGGCATCGCCATCGGCACCGGGACGGACATCGCCATGGAATCGGCCGATGTCGTTTTAATGAAGGGCGAGCTTTCCGGCATTGCGGATGCGTTCGAAATCAGCCGCGCCACCATCCGGAACATCAAAGAAAACCTCTTCTGGGCTTTTGCATACAACACCATCGGCATCCCCATTGCCGCGGGCGTTCTGTATCTGTTCGGCGGGCCGCTGCTGAGCCCCATGCTTTCGGCGCTCGCCATGTCGCTGAGCTCCCTTTCCGTGGTGGCAAACGCCCTGCGGCTCGGGCGCTTCCGCTTCGGCAGCGAGAAAAAGAAGAAAAAAGCAGCGCTGGAAGAGGCCGCCCCTCCGGCGCCGCCGGAAAATAAGACAGAGAAAAAGGAGACGGAGCATATGGATCAGACGTTTCAGATCAAGGGCATGTCCTGTGCGCACTGCTCGGAGCACGTGCGAAAGGCAATCGCCGGCGTGGAGGGCGTGTCCTCCGTGGAGGTGAGCCTCGAGCAGGGGCAGGCGCGGGTTTCGTTCGCGCCCCCCGCCACCGCAGAGGCCGTGATCGCCGCCGTCACGGCGGCAGGCTACGAAGCCAGCCTTTCCTGACCTTTAAAAAACGCCGCCGGGCGACTGACGCAGTCTTCCGGCGGCGTTTTTGGATTGGATTTTCCCTTCCGGGCAGGGGAACCCGAACCCTACGGCTCGATTTGAGACAGAAAATCGCTGAAAATTTTATGATGCAGCTTTTCATCCTGGGAAAGCCTTGCGAGCATCCGGGAAATATGAGGGTCTTTGATCTCCTCCGACTGCGCGGCGTATGTTCGTGCGGTAACCTCCTCGGATTTCGCGTTCTCGGCCAGCACCTGGAGCGGGTCGCACGTATAATTGACCATATCCCCGCACCAATAGGAAGACTGGATTTGAGTACGGCATTCGGGAAGGCAGCCCAGGAGGGCAATCAGCTGGCCGAGGATGGCGAAGTGGTGCTGCTCTACTTTTACCATGCGCTGGATGACGCGGCGTATCGTTTTGTGTTCATCTCCCATCGTCCAGGACTGAAAAAGATACTGGTGCACGGTGGTCATTTCACTGGCGACGGAAGCAAAGTCCGGTATCAGGATGCGGGCGTAGTCCAGGTTCTTCTCTGTCACAGCAACAGGGGGATACCAATTGGAATGCACCACCGGTATGGTTTCCGGATCCGAATGGATGCTGTAGCGGCTACTCTTCATTGCAGGCCCTCCAAATATAAAGTGACTGATTCATTTTATGAATAGGGGCATAACGATTAGAACTGCAGAAGGCCCGCATGCGTTCAAAACACATGCGGGCGGTTATCTGCCGCAAACGGCAGAGCCGGCGCGGTTGTTTTACGGCTGGGGGAAGATCCCCGGCGCCGCGTTTCCCTGCCTTACAGCAGGCTCTTCCAGTTCATCGAGTTTGCGTCCCGGATGTGGAGCAGTTCCACACGGCAGACCTCATAATCGGCGAAAAAGCCCGCCTTATCCCCGTGCTTCAGCGCCGGGGACAGCCTCGCGATGTGCGTGCCGATCTGATCAAGCTGCGAATGCTGCAGGAACATCGAAAGCCTCTGTTCCATCTCCACCCAGCGTTCCTCCGCCCTTTTTGCCTGCTCTTCCGCCTCCGGGATCCGGTTTTCGCCCGCATAGGCATGGGCCAGCTCCAGCTCGCTCATGATTCCATCCACCCCGTGTTCCACGGAAAGCTCCGCCCCAACGCATCCGAAAACGAGCAGCAGGATAATGGCCACGGCTATCCACAGTCTCTTCATCGCTCCGGCTCCTCTCCCTGCTTACAGATAATGGTTTGAGACTGGTTATCCACCTGCATGATAAACACATCCTCCACAGAAAGCTTTTGCTTTTTCAAAATCGAGTCCACCTTTTTCGGCGTCAGCCGGAAGCGGGAGAGCGTTTCGCTTTTCAGCTTTCCATCCACGATCACGGCGGTGGGCAGCCCTGTGTCTTCCGGTGCCTGCCCGAGCATTCCCGCCGTGGCCTGCTGGTACTGCGGCTTTTTGATCACGCTGATCTTTCCGTTAGTTTCCACGATCGCATAGGCGATCTCATCCAGGCGGAATACGTCCACCTGGCGCAGTTCCTCCAAAAAATCGTCTACGGTGAAGCGGAGCTTGCGCAGCGCCTTTTGATCGATCTCTCCGCCGCTTACCACCAGAACCGGCTTGCCGGAGAGGAGCTGCCTCGCCCACTTGCTTTTCATCTCGAGCACCGAAACGAGGATTTCCAGCACCACCAGCCCGAAAATCGTGATAATCCCCGTCATAATCGGCACGGAAACATCCTGCATCGGGATGGCTGCCAGCTCGGAAACGAGGATGGTTACCACGAGCTCGGTAGGCTGCAGCTCTCCGATCTGCCGTTTTCCCATGAGCCGGACCGCGAGGGTCACCAGAAAATAAAATATGACCGTGCGGACTATAATTACCTGCATCGTATAAAACCGCCTTTTCCGGGAAATTGAGAGCCCCTTCTGTTCGGCAGAAGCTTCCGGAACGCTTCCGGGAGGCTCCTGTAATAAAAAAATTAGCCAGACGGCCCGGAAGCCCGGCCCTGCGGCTAATTTTTTGGTTGGCAGTTTTATTGTTGCCTTTTTTTATTTAATTATTTATCAGGTTTTCATAGCGCGCAACGGCGTCCCGTATGGCTTCGTCCCAGGAATAATACAGCTCCTCCGCCGCGGCTTCGCCCACCCTTTTGAGCGCCCCGCGGTCCTTTGCGGCGCGGAGGATCGTTTCGGCGAGCGACGAAGCGTTTTCCTCGGTGAGGTAGCCGTTTCGGCCGTCTACCACACCGTCTGCCGCGCAGGAATCCTTCACGAGAACAGACGGGCACCCGCAGGCCGCCGCCTCCTTGACCACCAGGCCGAAGGTATCGAAGGTGGAGGGAAACAGGAAGAGGTCGGCGCGGCTGTAATAGGCTTTCAGCTTATCGCGGTCGGAGCAGGGGCCGCACACCTCCACTTCGCTCTCCAGCCCCAGCTTTTTGATATACGATTTGATCTCGCCGCTGTCTTTCCCCTTTCCGACCAGCAGAAAGCGGAATTTGACCCCACGGTCTTTTACCGTGCGCAGCGCATCGAGGATCAGCCGGATGTTTTTATACCAGCGCAGCCGGCCCACATACAGGAAGACGAGCTCTTCCGGCGCGACGCCGTGCTCCCGGCCGATTTCCTCCACGGCGCTTTCGGGTGCGCGGCCGAGGGGGAAATCCGTTCCGTTCGGCATCACGACATACTCGCCCTCGTAGCCCAGCCCACGCAGGTTTTCCCCCGCTCCGGTGCTCACGACCCAGACCTCGTCCGAATCGTTCATATTGCGGATGAGCAGCCACCGGGCAAATTTCCGGAAGGGCTCGAATTTCGTGCGCGTATTGAATTCGATATCGAATTTCGTATGATATGTGGTAACCACCGGGCAGCCTGTTTTCTTTCTGACCCGCCTTGCAACCACCGAAGAAATGAACGGGCTGTGGACGTGCAGGACCTGCGGCTTCTCCTTTAAAATACGTTTCACGATGCCGGGCGCGTAAGGGTTTCCCACGGGATATTCCAGATTCCTGCCGAGATAAAACGCCTGGTAGCGGAGCACCGGAAAGGCATAATCGTCCTTTGCGTTCAGCACCCGCGTGGTGACAACGGCGGAAGAATGCCCGAGGCGCGAGAGGCGGTCCGCGTAGTTGAGCACAACGTTGGAAACGCCGTCTATCAGCGGCGGAAACGATTCGTTCAGCAGGATAACATTCATAAAAGCGGGAAGCTCCTTTCTCCTTTTCTCACGGGAGGCCGTGCGCCTCCTTTTTATTGCGTTCCCCGCATGGCGGGAAAATCCCCTCAGTATACGGGAATATGATAACAACAGAATAAAAGTATTATAACAAAAACCGCGTGTGAACACAACCGGTGTCGAAAAACCTTATTTTTGCGCTTTGCTCTATTTTCCACTTGGAAGTTTCGCATTTATTGTATATAATAATTATACTATATTCCAAAATAACGTTGAAAACAAAGGCAGGTGCAGCAAATGCCGACTCCCTTTTCCGTTTCGCTCGCGCGCATCATCAAGGAGTTTTCCCTCGAGACCATCTATACCTCGCGCGACCCGAACGATATTTACATTTCCAGCGTGGAGGTCAACCGCCCCGGCTTGCAGCTCAACGGCTATTTCGATTACTTCGATAACGACCGCATCCAGATCTGCGGCAAAAGCGAAAACGGCTTCGTGGAAGGCTTTTCCCCGGAAAAGCGGGCCGAAACCATCGATGCGTTCTTTTCCCGCCGGCCTCCGGTGGTCATCTTCACCCGGGGCCTTTCGATCTGGCCCGATGTGATGGAATCGGCGGAAAAATATAAGGTCCCCGTTCTCCGCACGGCGGAAGCCACCTCGGTTTTCCTCTCCTCTCTCATCGCCTTTTTGAATGTGGAGCTCGCCCCGCGCGTGACGCGCCACGGCGTTCTCGTGGAGGTTTACGGCGAAGGGCTCCTGCTCCTCGGCGAAAGCGGCGTGGGCAAGAGCGAAACCGCTATTGAGCTCATCAAGCGCGGCCACCGCCTGATTGCGGACGACGCCGTGGAAATCCGCCGGGTATCCACCAAAACGCTGGTGGGCAGCGCGCCGGAAAACATCCGCCACTTCATCGAGCTGCGCGGCATCGGCATCATCAACGCCCGCCGCATCTTCGGTATGGGGTCGGTCAAGCTTTCGGAGAAGATCGATATCGTCATCCAGCTCGAAGCGTGGGATAATTCCAAGGTCTACGACCGCATGGGCCTCGAAAACGAGACCACCAACATTTTAGGGCTGGACCTCCCCTGTGTTACCATTCCCGTAAAGCCCGGGCGCAATCTCGCCATTATCATCGAGGTGGCGGCCATGAACAACCGCCAGAAAAAAATGGGATATAACGGCGCGCAGGAGCTTCTGCACCGCCTCGGCATGGATGGGGACTGCCCCCCGCCCGAGGAGGTCACGGCAGACTGGTCGAGCTACTGATGAGCGCATCCCACAAAAGTATATAAAGCAGGTGATTACCATATATTATTTAGGAATAGACCTCGGAGGAACCAACATCAAGGCCGGTATTGTGGACAAAGACTATAACATCATCGGCCGCTCCTCCCTGAAAACGAAATGCCCCCGCCCGGCGGCGGAGATCGCGCAGGATATGGCGCGCGCGGCTTCCCTCGCCGCAGCGAACGCGGGCATCCGCCTGCAGGACATCAAAAGCGCCGGCTTCGGCTCCCCCGGCATGGTGGACCGCGAAAACGGCGTGATCGAATTTTCCGGCAACTTAGGGTTTAAAAACACACCTCTTGCGGGCATGCTCCGCGAGCTTCTCGGCTTCCCGGTGAGCTGCGTCAACGATGCTGACGCCGCCGCCTACGGCGAATTCATCGCCGGCGCGGGAAAGGGCTGCCGCAGCTTCCTCGCCGTAACGCTCGGAACGGGCGTGGGCAGCGGCATTATTGTGGACGGCAAACTCCTCTCCGGCTATAACAACGCCGTGGGGGAAATGGGCCACATGGTGATCGTGGAGGGCGGCGAGCCCTGCACCTGCGGGCGCCGCGGCTGTTTCGAGGCCTACGCTTCCGCCACCGCCCTCATCCGCCAGACGCGCGAAGAAATGAAGCGGCATCCCGAAAGCATCATGTGGGAGCTGACCGGCGGCATCGACTCAGTCAGCGGCAAGACCGCGTTCGAGGCCCTTCGCCGGGGCGACGAGGCGGGCCGGGCCGTGGCAGAGCAATATGTCCGTTATATCGCCTGCGGCGTTACGAACGCAGTGAACATATTCCAGCCCGAAATCGTTTGCATCGGCGGCGGCATCTGCAACGAGGAGGAACGCTATCTCATGGATCCCCTGCGCGAAATCGTGCTGCGCGAGCAGTTCGGCGGGCGCAAGGAAAAGGAACCGAAAATCTGCCGCGCCCGGCTCGGAAACGATGCGGGCATTATCGGCGCCGCTTTTCTCGGCGCGTAACCTGGGGCCCGGCTAAAAGTATTTTACGATAAAAGGAGCAAAACGAATGGGAAACTGGAGCGGCCTCACCGCGCTCGCCCGGCAGCTCGGCGCCGGCGCGGAGGAAAACGTACCTCTGAGCGAGCACACCACCTTTAAAATCGGCGGCCCGTGCGACGTTTTCATCACCCCGGTTTCCGAAGCTTCCTTTGCCGCGCTGTTTGCCCATTGCCGCGAGGCGGGCATCCCGGCCCTCATACTCGGGAACGGCTCCAACCTCCTCGTTTCGGACGAAGGCTTCCGCGGCGCGGTGTTTTCCACCGGCGGGCTCTGCGGCCTTTCCCTTTCTGCGCCGGAGGAGATTTCCTGCGGGGCGGGCGTGCGGCTTTCGAAGGTCTGCCGCTTTGCGCTCACGCATTCGCTCACCGGCCTCGAATTCGCCTTCGGCATCCCCGGCTCGGCGGGTGGGGCCGCCTTCATGAACGCGGGCGCCTACGGCGGCGAAATGAAAGACGTGCTCGCCGCCTGCACCCATATCGACGAAAGCGGCGCTCCCGGTGAATTTGCGGGGGAGGCCCTGCAGCTTTCCTATCGGCGCAGCCGCTACAGCGGCGGCGGGTATGTGATTACCGGCCTGCGCCTGCGCCTGCGCGCCGGAAGTAAGGAGGATATCCGCGCGCAGATGGACGATTACGCCGAACGCCGCCGGTCGAAGCAGCCGCTCGAATACCCGTCTGCCGGGAGCGTGTTCAAACGCCCGGAGGGGTATTACGCCGGCGCCCTCATCCAGCAGTGCGGCTTAAAAGGCGCGTCTGTCGGCGGGGCGCAGGTATCTCCGAAGCACGCGGGCTTCATCATCAACACCGGAGGCGCCACGTGCAGCGACGTGCTCCGCCTCATTGAAAAAATACAAACCACCGTGTTGAGGGAAACGGGCGTTTCGCTCGAATGCGAGGTGCGCCGCGTGTAAGCGCGGGGCGCCCGATCCCTTTCCACTTCATGATAAAGGAGGTTGGCCTCAGTGGAATTCATCATCGTAACCGGAATGTCCGGAGCCGGGAAATCCCAGGCGGTGAACGCTTTGGAAGACATCGGCTTTTTCTGTGTGGATAATATGCCTCCCAAGCTGATTCCGAAGGTCGCGGAGCTCTGCCTCGAAAGCGGGGAGAAGAAAAACCACGTCGCCGTGGTGACCGACCTGCGCGGCGGCAACATGTTCGACGATATTTACGATTGCCTAAAGGACCTGAAGGAGCAGAACATCCCCTATAAAATCCTGTTCCTGGATGCGGGCGAGCCGGAGCTTTCGCGCCGCTTCCGCGAAACGAGGCGCAAGCATCCTCTCGCGGAGCAGAGCGCCCTGCCTGTTTCGGAGCTGATCCATAAAGAATCGGAGCTGCTGCGCCCGGTGCGCGAGCGGGCCGACTATGTGATAGACACCACCTTCCTTTCGAATTCCCAGCTCAAGGACCGCATTTCCAAGCTGTTTTTGGGCGACCACACGAGCGACCGGCTGGGTATCCACTGTATGTCCTTCGGCTTCAAATACGGCCAGCCGGCCGAAGCCGACCTGATGTTCGACGTCCGCTGCTTCCCGAACCCCTATTACATAGACGAGCTTCGGAACCTCACCGGCCTCGATAAGGCGATCCGGGACTACGTGCTTTCGAGCAAAGAGATGAAAGACTTTCTCAAAAAGCTCTTTGACCTGATCGACTTTCTCACCCCTCTCTACGTGAAGGAGGGGAAAAGCCAGCTGGTGATCGCCATCGGCTGCACGGGGGGCAAGCATCGTTCGGTCGTCTCCACCGAGATGCTGTACCAGCATCTGCTGGAAAAGGGCCTTCGCGTTTCGGTCAACCACAGGGATATTACCAAAACATAACGCTTGATCCACCCACCCGGCCGGGATGACGAAAGAAAGGCGGCTATGCACGCCGCTCTGGTTCATCCCGGCCTTATTGCTTGTTACCTGGAGGGGAAGTAAAAGGATATGACGTTTTCATTATCGGTCAAATCGGAGCTGTGCAAGGTATCCGTTTCCAAGCGATGCTGTAAAATAAGCGAGGCCTACGGCTTTCTGCTCTATGGCCACTCCTTTTCCTGCGACGGTATCTCCCTGCTCACGGAAAACGCCGAGACCGCCGCCCATTACGCGACGCTTACCGATTCCCTCTTTCACGTGCGACCGGAATTCTGCGCGCACGGAGCCGATTTTTCCTCCCGCTTCCTCCTGCTGCGCATCCCCTCCCGGAAGGACTGCGAGCGGATTTTACAGTCCTTCGGGCATCCCGTGCCGGAGGCCCCCCTCGCCGTGAACCGCCGGGTGTTCGACCGCTCCTGCTGCATCGGCGCGTTCCTGCGCGGCGTGTTTCTCGCCTGCGGCACCGTTTCAAATCCGAAAAAGGAATACCATCTGGAGTTTTCCCCCCCGCACCGCCGCCTTTCCGACGACCTCGCCTGCATCCTCGCGGAAAACGGCTTTGCCCCGAAGCAGATGGAGCGGCGAAAATCGTTTGTCGTTTACCTCAAGAGCAGCGAGCAGATCGAGGATTTCCTCACCTTCATCAAGGCCACCAATTCGAGCCTCGAGCTCATGAACGATAAAATCCTCAAGGATATCCGCAATAAATCGAACCGCATCACCAACTGTGAAACCGCCAACATCACCAAAACGGTTAACGCGGCGCTCCGGCAGGCTGAGGCCGTGCGGCTCATCCTGGAAAACGGCGGCATCGGCCAGCTGGATGATGAGCTGCAGGAAACCGCCCTGCTGCGGCTCGAGAATCCGGATATGTCGCTTTCGGAGCTGTGCGGCAGGCTTTCCGAGACGCTTTCCCGCTCCGGGATCAATCATCGCCTGCGGCGCATCCTTCAAAAAGCAGAGGAAATAGAAAAGGAGCTGAAAAAGGAATCATGAGCGGATTTGTCCATCTCCATGTCCATACCGAATACAGCCTCCTCGACGGCGCCTGCCGGATTCCCCAGCTGCTCGACGCGGCCAGGGAAATGGGCCAAACCGCCGTTGCCATCACCGATCACGGGGCGATGTACGGTGTGATCGACTTTTATAAATACGCCAAAAAGATCGGGGTAAAGCCCATTATCGGGTGCGAGGTCTATGTGGCCGCCCGCTCCCGGTTCGACAAGGTGCGCCAGTTCGACGGGGAAAACCACCACCTCGTTCTGCTCTGCAAAAACAACACCGGCTACCGGAACCTGACCGAAATGGTCTCGAAGGCCTGGACCGAAGGGTTTTACAGCAAGCCCCGCATTGACCATGAGCTGCTGAAGGAGCATCACGAAGGGCTCATTGCCCTTTCCGCCTGCCTTTCGGGGGAAATCCCCCGCGCCATTTTAGGCGGAAATTACGAAAAGGCAAGGGAAACTGCCCTGTTTTACCGCAGCCTGTTCGGTGAAGGGAATTATTATCTCGAGCTTCAGGATCACGGCCTCGCCGACCAGCAGATGGTGAACCCCCAAATCATCCGCCTCGCGCGCGAGACGGGCATCCCCCTGGTCGTTACCAACGACGCCCACTACCTCCGCCGGGAGGACAGCCGCGTGCAGCAGGTGCTGCTCTGCATCCAGACCAACCATACCGTCGATGAGGAAGGCGGCCTCGAATTTGAGAGCGACCAGTTTTATCTGAAAAGCGAAGAGGAAATGCGCGCTCTCTTCCCCGAATACCCCGACGCAGCGGACAATACCGTGAAAATCGCAGAACAGTGCAATGTAGAGTTTGAATTCGGCCAGACGAAGCTTCCGCATTTCGAAGTGCCCGGCGGACAGGACCATTACGAATACCTGCGCGGTATGTGCCTGCGGGGCCTGCGCGAAAAATATGGGGAAAGCCCTTCGGAGGAAATCGTTTCCCGGCTCGATTACGAGCTTTCGGTTATTCAAAGCATGGGCTATGTGGATTACTATCTTATCGTGCACGATTTCATTCACTATGCCAAAACGAACGGCATCCCCGTGGGCCCCGGGCGCGGCTCTGGCGCGGGGAGCCTCGCGGCCTACTGCATCGGCATCACGGGCATCGACCCGATGAAATACCACCTGCTTTTCGAGCGCTTTCTGAATCCCGAGCGCATCAGCATGCCCGATTTCGATATCGATTTCTGCTACGAACGCCGCCCGGAGGTTATCGATTACGTCATCCGGAAATACGGGAGCGACCACGTGGCGCAGATCATCACCTTCGGGACCATGGCGGCCCGCGCCGCCATCCGGGACGTGGGCCGGGCGCTCGGCCTGCCCTACGCCACGGTGGATTCGGTGGCGAAGCTCGTGCCCATGGAGCTGCATGTCACGCTGGCCCGCGCGCTCGAAACGTCCGATGAATTGAGAAACCTTTATGAAAGCGACCCGCAGATCACCGACCTCATCGACACCGCCCGGAAGCTCGAGGGCATGCCCCGGCACGCCTCCACCCACGCGGCGGGCGTGGTCATCACGCGAGACCCGGTGAGCGCCTACGTGCCCCTCGCCAAAAACGACGAAGCGGTGGTCACGCAGTTCACCATGACCACCCTCGAAGAATTGGGTCTTCTCAAAATCGACTTTTTAGGGCTGCGCACCCTCACCGTGATCCACGATGCGGAAGAAATGATCCGCCGCCGCGTGCCGGACTTTTCCATCGACCGCGCTCCCATCGACGACCGGAATGTTTATAAAATGCTTTCCGCCGGGCAGACGGAGGGCGTGTTCCAGTTTGAATCGGGCGGCATGCGCAGCATCCTCACAGGGCTCAAGCCCGTGAGTCTGGAAGACCTCATCGCCGTGATCTCCCTCTTCCGGCCGGGGCCGATGGATTCCATTCCGAAATACATCAAAAACCGCCATAACCCAAAGCTCGTCACCTACAAAACGCCCCTGCTCAAAAGCATCCTCGATGTGACCTACGGCTGCCTCGTCTATCAGGAGCAGGTGATGGAGGTGTTCCGCAAGCTCGCGGGATATTCCTACGGCCGCGCCGACCTCGTGCGCCGCGCCATGGCCAAGAAAAAGCACGATGTGATGGAAAACGAACGCCGCAATTTTATTTACGGCCTTCAAAGGGAAGACGGCTCCTTCGAATGCGAAGGCGCGGTGCGCCGGGGCGTGCCGGAGGGGGTGGCGAATGAGATTTTCGATGAAATGTCTTCCTTCGCCTCCTATGCGTTCAATAAATCCCACGCCGCGGCTTATGCGTACGTCGCTTACCAAACGGCCTATTTAAAATATTATTACCCGAACGAATTCATGGCCGCCCTGCTCACGAGCGTTCTGGACAGCGCCTCCAAGGTGGCGGGATACATCGCCGAATGCCAGCGCATCCACATTCCCGTGCTGCCGCCCAGCGTAAACGAAAGCCGCATTAGTTTCACCGTGACCGAAAAAGGGGATATCCGCTTCGGCCTGCTCGCCGTCAAAAACCTCGGGCGGCCCTTCATCGAGCAGATCGTGCGGGAACGGGAGCAGGGCGGACCTTACCGTTCGTTTTACGATTTCTGCAAGCGGATGCAGGGGCGGGACTTCAACCGCCGCGCCCTCGAAAGCCTCATCAAGTGCGGCGCGCTCGACCATTTAGGCGCCAACCGCCGGCAGATGCTGCAGTCCTCCGAAACCATCCTCTCCCAGCTCGAAGCGGAGCGCAAACGGAACATCAGCGGCCAGATGGGCTTCTTCGACCTGCAGGAGGGTGCTCCCGCCGAGGAATTCCGGCTGTCCCCCATGGAGGAGCTGCCTGCCGACGAGCTGCTCCGCATGGAAAAGGAAACCACCGGTATGTATCTCACCGGGCACCCCATGCGCGCCTATGTGGAAAAGGCGGAAAAAGCCGGGGCGGCCCGCATCTTTGATATTCTGGGAAGCGCGGAGGCAGGCGGCCTTTACCGGGACGGCCAGATGGTGACCCTTTACGTCATGATCAACTTCGTGCGCCCGAAGGCCACCAAAAACGGCTCCATGATGGCCTTCGCCGTGGCAGAGGATATCTCCGGCTCCCTGGAGGTGCTTATTTTTCCGAAGCTGCTCGAAGCCTACCGCCCGCTCATCCGCGAGGGGAACGCCGTCATCCTGCGGGGAAAGGTGAGCATCCGCGAGGAAAAAGACCCGCAGATCGTGGCGGAGGAATTCATGGATATAAACGGCACGCCCCCTGCCGGAAAAACGCCCCGGCGGCCGGCGGAGGAAACAAGGAAGGAACCAAAGCTGTTCCTTCGCGTACCCTCCCTCCATTCATCTGAATATAAAAGGGCCTTTGCCCTGCTCTCCATCCTGTTTGAAGGGCCGACCCCCGTGGCGTTTTATTCGGAAGAAACGGGAAAATATTCCGCGCTCCCCTCCGCCCAGCGCATTTTTATGGGCGAGCCGGTGCTCGTAGAGCTGCGGCGTATCCTGGGGGAAGAAAACGTTGTTTACCGGTAAATGAGAAAGGGGGCGCTGCACGCGCCGGAAAGGGAGCGAATCCGAATGAACGATATTATCCTCATCGGCATGCCGGGGAGCGGCAAAAGCACGGCGGGGGTGCTCGCGGCAAAGGCGGCGTGCAAGTCCTTTGTGGATACCGACCTGCTCATCCAGCAGGCGGAGGGGGCTTCCCTTCAGGCCCTGCTCGTGAGCGGCGGCTACGAGGCGTTTTTAGCCTGCGAGGAGCGCGTGCTGCTGGGCGTGCGGGAAGAAAACGCGGTGATCGCCACCGGCGGCAGCGCGGTTTATTCCGAGGCGGGCATGGCGCATCTGAAAACGCTCGGGCGCACCGTGTATCTCCACCTCAGCTTTGAAGAAATGGCGCGCCGCCTCGGCGACATCCGGACGCGCGGCATTGTGTTCCGGGAGGGGCAGGACCTTCGCCAGATGTACGACGACCGCCTTTCCCTCTACAAACGCTATGCCGATGTGATGATCGACTGCTGCGGCAAAACCGTGGAGCAGACGGTGGCGGATATCCTTTCCGCCCTCGGCCTGTGAAAGCGAAAGCTGCGATCTGTAAAATATGGAATGGAGCGATTCATTTGAAGAAAAAACAATGGAACTATCAAATCGGAGGCAAACCGCAGGGGCTTATCCCGACGCTGTTTTTGCTGGCCCTTTTCGGCGGCCTGAGTATTTGGCTGTATATGAGCCATAACGGTGCCTTTCTTTTCGGCATGATTTTAACGGTTTTGACTTTGGCTATTTTATTCGCTGTGATCTACCGGGCCGTATTCGTAAAAATATTAATCGGAGAAGACGGCTTTTACCATCAGACAAAACCCGGAAACGGCAGACATTACAAGTACAGCCAAATCAAAAAAGCGTGGGAAAGCTCCGGAAAAAGCGTGAACGGGGTGGAAAGCTACTTTTGTAACTACGAGACGTATGACGGCCGGGTGGTCCGGTTTCCATTCTTCCCCTATGAATCGGATGGGGTCGATTATTTTATGGAATGTATTAACGATAAAGCCTCCGGGGGATGTGGAGAGAGCATAAGCGGCGATCCGGACGAGTACAAGATGGACGGCAAGCCTTACGGAATTACGAGCATCGTAATCGCCGCTGTGCTGCTGGTTATCTTTATCCTATTGGAAGGTCCGATTATACGCTATGAAATTTCAGAAGGCTCCTTAGGCGCCGGGCTTTTCTGCGGAACAGGAATCCTGCTTGCCCTGGTGGTGTTGATAAAATCAGTAATCCAATACTGCTGTTTTAAGGTGAATATCGATCGCACGGGGTTTTATTTTCAGTCCAATCCATTCAATGGAGCATATTATAAATACAGCGATATTCAAAGCTGCAGGGAAGAACTGAAAAGCGTCCGCCATGGAAGAATCGGGAAAGGCGGCTCCCGCGTCTATTATTATTTCTTTTTCTTTACAGACAGAAACGGCAAAGTCACCAAATTCCAGTTCCAAAAAGACATTTACGAACGGGAAATCGCTGTATTGAAGGAACGCATGGAAAAAGCGAAGGAATGATTCCGGCAAAAGAAATCAGCTTAAATTCCAAATTTTTTGACAGCCGGGGGATTGACAAAGCCCCGGCCCCGCGCATATAATAGGATAAACCGCTGAGGGGAAAGTAAAACTGCCAGCGCACTCGAAGAGAGCCGGGGATGGTGCGAGCCCGGCAGGAACGCGGGGCAGATAAATGGTTCCCTGAGGGCGCGGTGAACGGAAGGCTCCCTTCCCAGTAGCCTGCGACGCACTGCCGGCGTTATCGGGCAAAGAGTGTGTTGGCACTCTGTAAGGTGGATGATATTCGGTCATCAATCAAGGTGGTACCGCAGGTTTGAACGCTTGTCCTTGTTTTAAGGATAAGTGTTTTTTTATTTTTCCATCCTCCATGTAATCAAAGCCAACAAATCTATTGCAAAAGGAGAAAAACCCCTATGAAAAAGTTCGTATCTATTTTCCTCTGCCTCGTTCTCATGTGCATGGTATTTGCTGGCTGCCAGACGGCGGGCGCCGGCTCCTCTTCCAAGTTCCGCATCGGGCTCGTGCAGTATGTGGAGCACCCTTCCCTCAACACCATCCGGGAATCCTTCATGCAGGAGCTAAACGGCCTCGGCATTGCCGATGAGGTGGAGATCGATTACCAGAACGCCCAAGGCGACCAATCCAACCTCAATTCCATCTGCCAGAAGTTCGTGGGCAATCAGGTGGACCTGATCGTGGCGATCGCCACCCCGGCTGCGATTGCCGCCGCCTCCGCCACTTCGGAGATTCCCGTTCTCTTCTCCGCCGTGACCGACCCGGTCGCCGCAAAGCTCGTAGATTCCCTGGAAGCGCCCGGCCACAACGTGAGCGGCACGTCCGACGCTATCCCCGCGGAAAAGATCCTCGACCTCGCGCTCCAGATCAAACCGGAAATCAAAACGATCGGCTTCATTTACAACACCGGCGAACCCAATTCCGTTTCCGTTATCGACGATGCGAAGGAATACTTAAAGAGCAAGGGGCTCTCCTTCACCGAAGCCGCGGTAACCAATTCCTCCGAGGTTAGCCAGTCGGCCCAGTCGCTGGCCGGCAAGGCGGACGCCATCTTCACCCCGATCGACAACACCGTGGCCTCCGCCATGCCCACCCTCGCGGAGGTTGCCAATCACGCGAAGCTGCCCGTATTTGTGGGCGCGGACTCCATGGTACAGGACGGCGGCCTCGCCACCGTGGGCATCGATTACACCCTTCTCGGAAAGGAAACCGCTAAAATGGCGAAGCAGGTGAAGGATGGCCAGAGCATCGCCGGGCTGCCGGTTAAGGTCTTCAGCGAATATTCCGTTTATATCAACGAGACGACCGCGGAAAAGATCGGCATCGCCATTCCGGGGGACATCCTCGATTCCGCCGTGCTCCTGAAATAAAAAACGGAAATACCCAGAGGGGGCTTCTCCCCCTCCTTTCCGCGTTTCTTTCCGGCTTCCTGGAGAAAACTTTTATAACCCAAGGAAAAGGTGGTCGCGCACTATGACCCTTTTAGCGTTCCAAGGCTCGCTGGAGCTGGGGCTGATTTACGGCCTGCTCGCTCTCGGCATCTTCCTATCCTTCCGCATCCTGAACGTGGCGGACCTCACGGTGGACAGCAGCTTCACCAGCGGCGCCGCGGTATCCGCCCTGCTGACTTTGGCCGGGCACCCGTACTTAGGGCTTCTGGCCGGGTTCGCCGTGGGTACGCTCGCCGGATTCGTCACCGCGTTTTTGCAGACGAAGCTGAAAATCCAGCCCATTCTTGCGGGTATCCTCACCATGACCGGGCTTTACAGCATCAACCTCGTGATCCTGGGCGGCTCGCCCAACGTTTCCCTCCTCCGGTCAGACACGGTCTTTACCCCTATTGCTGCCCTCGCCGGCGGCAAATACGCAAAGCTTCTGGCGGTGTTCGTGCTGGCGGTG
>CAUBKG010000037.1 GCA_958436475.1 uncultured Clostridia bacterium | reverse complement strand
GGTCGGTTTTACAGGCGGATCGGTGGGCGGATTCGTCTCAGGCTCGGTCGGGAGCTCCGGGCGATACGCATCCTTTACCTTCACAAGCGCCGAACGGCGGTTGTTTTCGGTGTTCGTTTCGTCTGCAGTCCGGGTGGAGTTGACGACGACGCGCAGAGTGTGAGTGCCGAAATAGCAGCTCCAGCCCTGCTGGGAGGTGATGACCGCAGTGCTGCCCGCCGCGATGCCGTCAGAGTATGTAACGGAATCCACGAGGCGGGAATCCATATAGAAATCAACCTGGAACGCGTCTTTGCATGCAAATTCACCGCTGTTCTTAACGAAAGCTACGAGCTTGGTGTTATCTTTCATATAGAGCGTTCCGGTCTCCGCGCGGACGGTCGAGATCGTCAGGTCGCAGGGGCCTTCCGGCTCAACGACAGCGCCGATTTCCATGCTGCTCGTAAGCTGGTTGTCTCCCGTGTTGGATTCGGGAATACGGTTCTGGTCGTCCACCCAGGCGATTACCTGCGTGGTGCCCTTGGCTCCGGCCGTCCATGTGGCCTTGCCGCTCGGGCCGCCGTTCGCCGTTACGGTGAGTTCCCCGCCTGCGGGGATCGAAGCGGTGGTATTATCGCTCCAGCTGACGTAGCTGCCCAGCTGGCCGATATCGAACCGCACGCCGACGATGGCATTCCTCGACGCATCGGTTCCGATGTTCTTCACCGTGGCGCTGAAGGTGACTTCATCGCCCGGCTGCGGATTTTCCGGAGACCAGGTGATATTCGTTACCACCAGGTTTGCATCGCCTTCCGCGGCGTTTACCGCTATCGGCGCCGTGAGCATGCTGCTCAGAAGCATCAGCACCGCCATGACAATGGCAAGGCGTCTGAATGCCCCTTTCTTGCTCCTTGTTTCCATGTTGCTGCTCCTTCCTTTCCCGAGGCCTGGACTTTAAGCCTCTTGCCCGGCGCAAAATGGTTTTTTGCGCCGCCAAATGGTTTCGTGTTTTTTCATAAAAAGTGAATTCTTTTTATGAAAGTTTGCACAAATATCACATTCGGGTTATAGTATATCAACAAAAAAGCGGAATTTCAAGGCCGTTTTTTAGTTTTTTTCTCTATTTGAACTATTTTCAAATTTTCTGTGAATGTTCCACAGAGAACGATTCGATCGTTTGGTTAATTTTACTTTGAAAAGGAGGAAGCATACCGCGTATCATGTGGATATTTTTTATATTAGTGGAATTTTCGGCTCTGTTTCCCATTTCCGCCCCAGCGATCGGCCTGACCTATTTTCGATGAAAGAAAAAACAGCCGCAAAATGGGCGGCATTTGCCGGATAAACGAATCTGCGGCTGTTTTTTAGCGCTATGGCTTCCTCGAAGCTGCGCGCGGATCGTAAGGCCGCTTTCGACCCATGGTACTCCGATGGTATCGCCTATGCGATCCAGAAAAAAATCCCGGGAGGAAAGCGACGGCTTTCCTCCCGGGAACGAAAAATATCATGGAACTCAACGCCCGGTCCAGCCGGGCATGCGGTCGAGCGTTATCACCCGGCTGCTCCCATACAGGGCGGTAATTTCATCGCTGCTGTTGTTTTCCGTGACCAGCTCGGCCCAGCCCATAAAGAAGACCCACCGCGGCATCTGCGCCAGCTGCTCGGGGGTGGGGAGCTTCTGGCACTCGCCGATGGCGATCAGCTTGTTTCCGGCGGTTTCCAGCATTTTTTGGTACTTATATTCCGTGACGCCGTCCGGGTTATACACATCCAGCGCCATGATATCCCATGTTCTGTCGGCCGGCCGGTAATCGTTGAAATTATAGCTGAGGTCCTGCACATCCCATACCCAAATGAGGTTTTTCAGCCCCTTCTGGTTTTCCAGATAATCGTGCGTGATCTCATACAGCCTTGCCGTGCCGTTTTCTCCCGTGCGGCCGCCCCACCAGAAAACGCCCTGGTTCATTTCATGCAGGGGGCGGAACATGACAACGACGCCCTTTTCCTGCAAATATTGCAGATATACGGCGATTTCATCCATGCGGGATTTCCATACGCCGTTCAGGTACCCGCCCTCGGTAATCAGGTCGTTCCACTGGTCGTCTGAAAGATGGCTTTTGATGCCGCCCTCCCACTGGCAGGGCTCGCCCTGGTCCGGCGGCGCGGCATGCCACATGATATTGACGAGCGCCCCGCTGTTCCACTGGCGTTCCGCTTCATAGATCATCGTCCAGCGGTTTCTGATATCGTCCGGCAGGTATAAAAAGTCGCCGCTCCACATGCCGGGCGTTTTACCGGTTAGCCCCGCGATGGTGTTGGTCCATTTGGCCGGGTCGGAGTTGGGCTCGCGGTTGTGCTGGCCCGCAATGGTGGAAACGCCCGAAATGCCGTGCAGATAGGAGAGGACCTCCTGCTTCGACCGCTCGATGCCGGTGACCGCATCCTCATATTCCGAGCGCAGGCCGAAGCGGAATTTCTGCCCGTTTCCGCCAACGGAGGAAACAGAGGCATACACCACTCTGTCGGCGCTTGCATCCACGGAAAGATAGTTCCCGCCTGCCGCCCGCAGGGCATATACGCCCTCTTCCAGCTTTTCCGGCAGGAAGCTTTCGTTTTCGCCGATTGAATCGCCGCGCGCCATCAGGTAATTGCCGTCTTCCAGCACAGCGGACAGATACTTCCCATTCTTCACGCACTGGAGGGAAACGGTGCCGTCCTCATTCCATACGATCCGGTAAGCCTCTTCGTCCAAAACAGCGCCCGCGCCCTCGGCGGCAATCGGGGAATTGCCCGTGCTGCCGGCGCTGAGAAGCTTATCGTTTGCAAGGGACTGGATGTAATACTCCAGCCCGTCGTTCCCGATATCCATCGGGCCGAGGGAGGGTCTGGTTTCGTCCTTGACCTTGATGAGGCCGAGGCGCTTATTATTATCCGTATTGGTCTCCGGCAGGGTGGAATCCGGGTTTACCTCCGCCCGCAGCGTGTGCGTGCCGAAGGCCGACGTCCACTTCTGGCCGGACACGACCACCGCCGTGCCTCCTGCCGCGATCCCGCCGGTGTAGGTTACCGTATCCACGGTGCGCCCGTCCACCGAATAGCTGACCTTGAATGCGCCCGCCGCGTTTTCGCTCTCGTTCTTTACGAACGCTACCAGCTTCGTCTGGTCGTTCTTATACAGCGTGCCGGTTTCCGCCCGCAGCTCCGTTATCGTCAGATCGCACGGCTCAGACGGCGCCACCACTTCTTTCCCGATTTCCAGGCTCTTCGTCAGCTGGTTGTCTCCCGTGTTCGATTCCGGTATACGGTTCTGGTCGTCCACCCAGGCAATTACCTGCGTGGTGCCCTTGGCGCCCGCCGTCCATGTGGCCTTGCCGTTCGGGCCGCCGTTCGCCGTTACCGTGAGCTCCCCTCCCGCGGGGATCGAAGCGGTGGTATTGTCGCTCCAGCTGACGTAATTATTCAGCTGGCCGATATCAAACCGCACGCCCACGATCGCGTTTCTCGATGCATCGGTGCCGATGTTCTTCACCGTGGCGCTGAAGGTGACTTCCTCGCCAGGCTGCGGGTTTTCCGGCGTCCAGGTGATATTCGTTACCACCAGGTTCGCGTCCTCTTCCGCCGCATTTACCCCGGCCGGTACCGCTGCAAACAGGCCGGCGGACAGCATCAGCGCCGCCAGCACGATTGCCACGCGGCTCCTTGCACCGTTTCTCCTCGCTGCTTTCATCTTTTTCCTCCCCTTTCCCCGAAAATGACGATGCGCTTCATTCCTCCGGGCCGAACACCATGCGCTCCAGCGCGGCGGCCGCGGCGCGGCGGCGGGCTTCCTCTTCGAGGTCGGCGGTAAATTCGCCGTCTTCCCCCACGCGGAGCACGCTGCCCTCATGGCAGCCCTCGGGCAGGTCCTCTTTGAGAATATTCACCATGCTGCCGTCTTCCTGCTCACACACGGCAATATCGCCTTCGAACCGGTCGATCACAAAAACCTTCATTATTTCGCCCCTCCGCTCGAGAATATCTCCAGCTCCTTGCCGTCTGTGCTGAAGATGACGGTGCCCTTTTCATCGGTCCGGAGCAGGGCGGCGCCGCTGCCCTGCAGGCGTTCCACCGTTTCCTTATGCGGGTGGCCATAGGAATTGTCCGTCCCCGCGGAAATGACCGCATAGGAAGGGTACACCGCTTCCAGGAACTTTTCCGAGGTGGAGGTACTGGAGCCGTGGTGCGCCACCTTGAGCACGTTGGCCGAAAGGCTGACGCCCGAATCGAGGAGCTCCTGTTCGGCTTCCCTCTCCATATCGCCGGTGAGGAGGAAGGATTGGTTCCCAAAGGTGACCCGCAGCACGATGGAGGAATTGTTCAGGTCGTCATACGCCTTTACAGGGCCCAGTATTTCAAAATGCATCTCTCCCGCGTCAAAGCGGTTGCCCGCCTTGGCGGTGGTGACCTTCGCGCCGCTGTCCACAATGGAAGAAAGCAGATTCGCATAGGTCCTGGTGGTGGGAGTAGCCGAACCCTTCACGCGGGTCATCAGCACGTTCTCCACCTCATATTTTTCAAATATCGCCGGCATACCGCCGATATGGTCCTCGTGGGCGTGGGTTGCAACCACCCAATCGAGCTTTCTGACGCCGTTCGCATCCAGATAATCGAGAACCGCCTGCGAGGAGGCCGCCGGGCCTGCGTCCACAAGCACTGCCTTGCCTCCTGCCGTGAGCAGGATGGAATCCCCCTGGCCCACATCGATCACGCTGAGCGTAAGGTCGCTGTTGTTCACCACCGAGCCGGACTCCTTCGGAGAACGGAACAGGCTCTCAAGCGAAGGAAACCGGTCCGTTCCGATGAGGATTCCTCCCGTAACGACTGCCGCGAACAGAATCACGGCGATGAGGGCGACTAGCCCCGTGTGTTTTTTCGTTTTTCCTGCCACCTTTTCTTCCCTCTTCCTTTCTGATTTTGCCCCTGCTTGCCCGCGGGCTTCGGATCCGGTGCGAGGAGGCATTCCGGCCTCCGGCCGACGAGATCCATACGGCCGGCCTTGCGCAGCGCCAAAAGCACCTTCTGCCGGTTTTCCGGCCGGAAATACTGAAGCAGCGCGCGCTGCAGGCCCTTTTCCTCCGCCGTGCGGGGGACGTATACTTCCTTCATGGTAAACGGGTCGAGCCCCGTATAAAACATGCAGGTGGAAACGGTTCCCGGCGTGGGGTAAAAATCCTGCACCTGCTGGGGGCGTATCCCCTCTTTTTTGAGGAACTGCGCGAGCGCTACAGCGTCCGCCAGCGTGCTTCCCGGATGGGAGGACATGAGATACGGCACGAGATACTGCTCCTTGCCCGCTTCCTTTGAAAACGCGAAATACTTTTCGCGGAATTTTTCATATACCTCAATGCGCGGCTTGCCCATTTTTTCGAGCACCGCATTCGAGCAGTGCTCGGGAGCTACCTTGAGCTGCCCGCTCACATGATGCTTTACCAGCTCGCGGAAAAATTCGTCGCTTGGATCGAGCATCATATAATCATACCGGATGCCCGAACGGATGAACACCCTTTTGACCCCCGGGAGCTTTCGCAGCCGCCGGAGCAGATGGAGGTATTCGCTGTGGTCGGCCTCTACCGCCGGGCAGGGCTCGGGAGCAAGGCACTTTTTCTTTTTGCACAGACCTTTTTTCAGCTGTCCACGGCAGGCGGGGCGCCGGAAATTGGCCGTTGGCCCGCCCACATCGTGGATGTATCCTTTGAACCGGGGGTTGCCCGTGAACGCCTCGGCTTCTTTTATCACCGATTCCTCGCTCCGGGCGGTGACCATGCGGCCTTGGTGGAAGGCGAGGGAACAGAAGTTGCACGCGCCGAAGCAGCCCCGGTTGTGCATGATGGAAAACTCGACCTCTTCAATCGCCGGAACGCCGCCCATCGGCTCATACATGGGATGGTACATCCGCTCATAAGGCAGCTCGAACACACGGTCCAGCTCCTCGGTGGTGAGGGGCTCCATCGGCGGCTCCTGCACGAGCATCCCGCTCTCGTACCGCTGGTAAAGGCGGCGGCCGCGCACCGGGTCCTGCTCGTTCTGTTCGATGCGGCAGCTCTCGGCGTAATCGCGCTTCGAATTTTTGAGCTTACCGAAGGGCGGGAGCATGATGCCGTCTATTTCCGTATCTGCCGGGGCGAGGCGGCAGGTGCCGCGGATACCGCGGAGCTCCCGCACCGGCTCGCCTTCGCACAGGCGCTCGGCGATCTCAGCCGTCTGCTTTTCGCCCATGCCGTAAACCAGGAGGTCTGCGCCCGATTCCACCAGGATGGAGGGGCGGACGGCGTCGTCCCAATAATCATAATGGGCAAAGCGCCGGAGCGATGCTTCGAGCCCGCCGATGATAACAGGCACGTCCCCATACGCTTCCCGGATTTTGCGGCAGTAAACGGTTACCGCCCGGTCGGGCCGGAGCCCCGCCCGGCGGCCGGGGGAATAAGCGTCTTCGCTGCGGCGGCGTTTGGCGCTGGTATAATGCGCCACCATGGAATCGATATTTCCGGAATTCACGAGGAAGCCGATGGTCGGGCGGCCGAAGCGCATAAAATCCTTCGTGCCGCGCCAATCCGGCTGGGGGAGGACCGCCACGCGGAAGCCCCGTTCCTCCAGCACGCGCGAGATGATCGCCGTGCCGAAGCTCGGGTGGTCCACGTAAGCGTCCCCCGTGACGAGCACGAAGTCGGCCTCCGGCCAGCCGCGCTCCTTCATATCCTGCATATTGACGGGAAGAAATGCCATACTGTCTCCTTTATATCGGGAAGCCCTCAGTCGCTGGAAGAATTCTGCATTTCCAGCCACTGCTGGCGGGTGATGAGCACCTGGCGGGGCTTGCTGCCCGCGTATTCTCCCACGATTCCCCGCTCCTCCATCTGGTCGATGATGCGGGCGGCGCGGGCATAGCCGAGCTTCAATTTGCGCTGGAGGTAGGCGGTGGAGGCCTGGCCTGCGTCGATCACGATCTCAATGGCGCGGGGAAGCAGCTCATCGATCTCGTCGGACGAATCGCCGTCCACAGTCTTCTTCTCCTCCGGCGTGTTTTTCTGGATTTCCTCCATCACGCTTTCATCGTATTCCGCCTGCGCGCCGTTTTTGAGGAAATCCACCACGCTTTCACGCTCTGCGTCGCTCACGAAGCAGCCCTGCACGCGCGCGGGCTTGTTGGAGCCGATGGGGCAAAAGAGCATATCGCCCTTGCCGAGCAGCTTTTCCGCGCCGCCCATATCGAGGATGGTGCGGGAATCGACCTGAGAGGAAACGGCGAAGGCGATGCGGCTCGGGATATTGGCTTTGATGACGCCGGTGATGACGTTGACCGACGGGCGCTGGGTGGCGATGATGAGATACATGCCCGCGGCGCGCGCCATCTGCGCGAGGCGGCAGATGGAATCCTCCACTTCGCCGGGAGCGGCCATCATGAGGTCGGCCAGCTCGTCGATGATGATGACCGTGCGGGGCACCTGCGGACGGTCTTCGAGCCGGGCCATTTCGTTGTAGGAATCGAGATCGCGGACGTTATTGTCCGCAAACAGCTTATAGCGGTTGAGCATTTCCGTGACCGCCCAGGCAAGCGCGCCGGACGCCTTGCGCGGATCGGAAACCACCGGCACCAGCAGGTGCTTGATGCCGTTGTAAATATTGAGCTCCACGACCTTCGGGTCGATGAGCAGGAGCCGGACCTCCTCCGGCGTGTATTTATAGAGAAGGCTTAAAATGATCGAGTTGATGCACACCGATTTTCCCGAGCCGGTGGAGCCTGCAATGAGCAGATGGGGCATCTTGGCGATATCGGTGATAACGATTTTTCCGGTGATATCCCGCCCGAGGGCCACGTTCACGCTGCCCTTCGCATTCTGGAATTCGGGGGAATTCACCATTTCATACATGCTCACGAGGCGGACCGCTTTGTTCGGCACCTCGATGCCCACCGCGGCCTTGCCCGGGATAGGCGCTTCGATGCGCACGCCCGCCGCCGCGAGGTTCAGGGCGATATCGTCCGCAAGGTTCGTGATGCGGCTGATTTTCACGCCTGTTTCGGGCTTTAATTCATACCGGGTGACCGCAGGCCCCCGGCTGATATCCACAATGGAGGTTTTCACCCCGAAGCTTCGGAGCGCCTCCACCAGCGTCTGGCCGGTTTGGCGCAGCTCGTTTTCGCTCTGCGCGGAATTGAAGCGCGTGGGCTTTTTCAAGAGGGAAACCGGCGGGAACCGGTATTCCTCTGTGTGTTCCCCCTCTTCGCCCTCCGGTTCGGCGGGCGCCGCAGGCGCTTCGGGCGTTTCGGGCTCTGCGGGGGGCTCCTGCTCGGGCGCTTCCTCCAAAACCGGCGGGGGGCTGGGAGGCGCTTCCTCCGGCAGGGGCGGGGTTTCCGGCAGCCCGGCGGGATTCTCCTTTACCGTATCGAGCAGCTTTTCCGCCTTGTTTTCCGGGTCCTTCCCGCCGTTCACCGGTCGGAAGGGGGTATCTGTAATCAGATCGAAGTCGAGCCTGCGGGCGCTGCGCCGGTCGTCCAGCGGAATATTGAAATCGCCAGTCTGCTCCCGGCGCGCCTGCTCCTCCTGGCGGCGCAGGATGGCCTGCTCCGTGTTCTGGGAAACGGTGTGGGCCGCTTTCTTCATGCCCTTTAAAATCGATTGGAGCGTGATGCCGGTGACCAACATCACATACACGACGGCGATGAGGATGATGAGCACCTTTGCCACCGCGCCGCCGAAGAGCGAAATGAACGGCTGGCCGAGAAGGCCGCCGAGCACCCCTCCGCCGTGCCGTGCCGCGCCGCTTTGGTACTGGCCGCTGAGGAAGGCGAAAAAGCCCGCGTAATCCCCTGCGGTGAAAATATGTATGGCGGCCTCCGTGATGGCAAAGCAGGGGAGAGAAACCGCCAGCTTATGCCCGAGAGAGCCGGTCGCGCAGCCCACGGCGAGGAACATCGTGAGAAAGGGCACGAGATACATCGGCCAGCCAAACAGGCCGAAGAAAACATCGCGCAGGATCTCCCACACGTTCTGCCCCGGCAAAAAGCACAGGAACAACAGCAGAACCGATGCCGCGAAGAGTATGATCGCCGCAATCTGGCGGTGCGCTTCCCGTTCCGCTTCCCTCTGCCGGGCCGCCTTGGAACGCGGCCCCGGCTTCTGATTCGATTTTCGGTTGTTCGTTTTGGCGTTCCGCGCGGAACCGCCTTTTTTTGCAGCCGGCAACCCTTTGTGCCTCCTTTAATGTACCCCGGGCGCTGAGCCCGGTCTTGAAACGTCTCTTACCTTCTATGTACGGCTTCCCCGGCGCGGGGGAAGCACGGAGCATTCCTTATTTTGTTTTCCACTCGGTTCCGGGCGCGTAATCGGGGGAAAGATAACAGGAAAGGTCGGTGGAGAGCACCCGGCTCGTCACCTGCCTGCCATTTTCGTTCCGGACCTCCAGAAAGCCGTGGCTCACCGGAAGGTATTCCGATTCCGGCCCCTGCTGTTGCGCTTCTTCAAAGCTGCGGAGCAGGAATTCCGGGGAAACGATGGTGTGGAGGATCATTGCTCCTTCTCCTCCTTCGGGTTTTCCTCTATGAGCGAATAGAGGGAGGAAATCGCATCCGAGAGCGACCCCAGCTCATCGATCAGGCCCTCGCGCACGGCGGCCTCGCCGTCCAGCACGGTGCCGACGTCCGTCGTCAGCTCGCCGGTGTTCATCATCAGCTCCTGGAAGCGGTCCCTGCTGATATTCGAATTGTTGGTGACAAAACTGGTAATGCGGTCCTGAATGCGGTTGATATAGCTCATCGTCTGCGGCACGCCCAGCAGCAGCCCGCTCATCCGCACGGGATGCACGGTCATGGTGGCGGTGGGGGCGATAAACGAACGGTTGGCGGCCACGGCCAGCGGCACGCCGATGGAATGCCCGCCGCCGAGCACCAGGGAAACGGTGGGCTTGCGCATACCGGCGATCAGCTCGGCAATGGCGAGGCCCGCTTCCACATCCCCGCCCACGGTGTTGAGGATGATGATGAGCCCTTCGATATCGGGCTCCTCCTCAATGGCCACGAGCTGCGGGATCACGTGCTCGTATTTGGTGGTCTTGTTCTGCGCGGGCAGGATATAATGCCCCTCGATCTGGCCGATCACGGTCAGGCAATGGATGAGGTGCTTTCCCTTCTTGAGGGTGATGGAGCCCATTTCCTTGACCTGTTCGATCTGGTCCGGATTCGGCATGGTCTGCTCGTTTTGCTCTTCGTTTTCCTGCGGTCCGGAAGGGTTGTTGTTTTCCATGCGTGTTTCTCTCCTTACAAAAGCCTTTTTGCTAGTTTGCGGAGAAACAGCCGGATCATACATCCCCCATGCCGCGGGAAACCGGGCGGCTCAAAACGCAAAAGCGCACAGCACACCATTTTATTTAATGATTATATCATTTTTCCCGGCCTTTCACAAATATAATTTTATCTCCGGAAGAGACCGTATTGCTTTCGGCGGGCGCCCAAAATATAATTTTTTCCGGACACGTGCAAAACGATAAAAAAATCTTGTCAGCCGGGGCTATGGTATGATAAGATAAATTTGGAATCCGGCGGGCGGCGCCCGTTTTTATGGAACTCTTTGTTCCGGGGCTTCGGTTCGGAGCTTTTGCGCGGTTTCAAAATTCAATTTTCAGGAGGGTATTTCCACATGGATCCTTATGTTCAGCAGACTCCCGCACCCCAGAGCGGCGGAAAGGGCCTTTCCATCGCTTCCATGATTCTCGGCATCGTTTCGGTCGTATTTTGCTGCTGCCTGTGGTACATTGCGATCCCGGCCGGCATCGTTGGGCTGATCCTCGGTATCGTCGGCATCCGGAAGGGCGGAGAAGGCCGCGGCATGGCCATTGCCGGCATCATCACCTCTTCCATCGCCCTCGTTCTGGCGATCGTGATGGCTGTCATCTTCGTTTCCGCGCTCACGAGCGGCGTATACAGCGGAATGGACGAATTCTACAGGAATTACTACAGCGAGTATTTCAATACCCTGTAATCGAAGAAGCGTCAAAAAAAGGAAAGCGGTTTTTCCGCTTTCCTTTTTTTCATGGCGTGAGATACGGGATGAAATTCCGAACGGCAAAATAAAGCAGGAGCAACACCCCGAGCGCGGCCCAGAACGCGCCCTTTCGGGGAAGGAGCTGCCGGCGGCTCCCGCAGCACCAAAGCACCAGCTCCAGATACAGGAGCCCTCCCAGCAGCGCTGCGAGCGGCGGGACGACGCTGAACCGCAGTGCGGAAAGCACGTCCCCGTGCAGCAGGGCAAGTACGCTTCTGGTATTCCCGCAGGCCGGGCAATAGAACCCCGTGAGCGCATGAAAGGGGCAGGCCGGAAGCCGGGCGGCAAACGCCACAAGCTGCTCGCGGAACATTAGATACATCAGAAACACCGCCGGGGGCAAAAGGCAAAGGAACACCCGCACGGGCACAGGCAGTTTTTTCTCTGGCAACGGCTCTTCCCTCCTTTGCTCCGTTTTGCACGCCCTTCTTGGTACCCTCGGTGTGCAAGGGTATCGTTTCTTTTATACACTATCATGAACCGGGCGCGTATGCAATCCCCATCCGGTTCTCAGGGCAGGTAAAATATTTTCCGGAAAATCGGGCCCCCCGGTTGCTATTTTTAAAACGCATGTTGTAATTATACTGACCAGTCAGGATAGAAGGTGGAGAATTATGCCCCGGCAGGATACAAAAAAAATCAATTTTCGAAGCAGGCGTTACGGTTTTCGCCAAATACGGCTATAAGGGCGCGCTGATGGATACTATCGCCGAGGAAGCGGGGGTGGCCAAGGGCACGTTGTATTACCATTTCAAAAGCAAGGAGGAAATTTTTGATTTCACTATGGAAGAGGGCATCCGTGAGATCGTGGACGGCGTCCGCAGCGAAGCCGAGGGGATGGACAATATCATTGCAAAACTCACCACCATCTGCCGCGTCCAGCTTGAAATGATGAAGTCTAAGGCAGATTTTTTCCGCGTGCTCTTCTCCCAGCTCATGGGGCTCGAAGACCGCCAGAGCAGCCTTCGCCTCCGCCTGCGCGACTATATCCTATACCTCCAGGGCATCATAGGAGGGCATCCGCCAGGGGGTGCTGCGCGACCGCAACGCCGCCCTGATGGCGTACAGCTTCTTCGGCACCATCCTCTCTTCCGCCGTGTACGAAGCGCTGCACGACGATAAGATGTCTGTGCGGGAGGTCGCCTCCCACATCACCGGAATGGCGCTCGAAGGCATTGCAAGCTGAAGCCGTTCCTTGTGAAAAAGTAATCAAAACCTCCAGTTGAACTGGAGGTTTTCTTTTAAAAATAAAAAAGCCCCGCCTTTCGGGAAGGCAGGGCTGCGGCTTCATTTGCCTGCTGTTACTGGTACATGAACAGGATGCCGAGCGTGTTCGGCCCGCAGTGGGAGGAAATGGTGCAGCCCGCGCGGGTGATGAGGATTTCCCGGAAGGAATACAGCTCGCGGATTTTCCGCTCAACGGCCTCGATGATGCTCGAATCAATTCCCGAATGTGTGATGAAAATGCGGGCGGGGTCGAGATTGTCTTTCCCCTGGAGCTTGGCGGCCACATACTCCATCTGCACGTTCAAAAGGCTGCCGCGGTATTTCTTTCCCACGGACATGGTGCCGTCCTTCAGCTCGATGCAGGGCTTCAGCTTCAAAAGATTTGCGCCGAGCGCCGCCACGCCTGAGCAGCGGCCGCCCTTGTGCAAAAACTCCAGCTTATCGAGGATGAAGGAAGCATCCACCTTTTCCCACATAGGGCTCACGAGGTCAAAAATCTGATGCGCCTCATATCCCTGCGCCGCGAGCTCCGCCGCCTTGATCACCAGCAGGGAGGAGCCGGTGGAGAGGCTTTTGGTGTCCACCACATAAACGTCCTCGAGCTCTTCTGCCGCAAGGCAGGCGTTTTGGTGCGTGGCGGAAATGCCGGAGCTGAGCGAAAAATGCACGACCGAAGCGCCGTTTGCCGTGTATTGGGAAAAGAAGGACTTATACGCCGCCGGATTAATCGCCGCGGTCTTGGGAAGAATTTTTTCGGAACGGTAGGTGGCGTAGATATCGTCCGGCGTGATATCCATCCCGTCCCGCAGGGAACGGTCCCCCAGCACGATGTGCAGCGGGATGAGCGAAACATGGTAGCGTTCCAGAAGCTCGGGAGACAGGTCAATGGTGCTGTCTGCAGTGATAACAACCGGTTTCGGCATAGCTTGCATTTCCTCCTTGAATCGGCCTCCCTCTTGGAAGGCCGCCCGGCAGTGGTTCCCGCTGCGGGCGGGGATTTCCCTATCTGCCGCCGGGGCCGCGCTGTTTCCATGCGCCGGCGCCCCGGACGAATAATTATTTCATACGGATTATAACACATTTCTCCCCGTGAAACAAGGATTCGGGGAGGCGGGGGCGTTTTGTAATCATTTTGTAATTTGAAAACAAATCATACGTGTGCTATGATAAAACGTGTCGAAAACAGAAGGCTTTTATCTTATTGTTTCCGCCGTGCGGCGGAATTTTCAAAGGCAGGTGCATTTTCATGACCCCATCGCTTCGAAACAGGCTCATTGTTGCCGGTATCTCCGTTTTCCTCATCATCGCGCTGCTGGCCGCGGGCTTTGCCGTCAGCTTTATCAAGGCGCAGTCCCTTTCGGATGAGCTGCTCGGAACAAAATCGAAAATCAGCGAGCTTGAACAGTCCCAGAAGGCGGCCGAGGAGGAGTATAACTCCAAAAAGGCCGAGCTAGAGCAGAAAAACGCCGATCTCGAGAAAAAGGTCTCCGAACTTGAGAATCAGATCAAGGAGATGAAGAGCCGCCCGGGAACCACCGGCGGCTCTAACAATAAGAAGGTCTATCTCACCTTTGACGACGGCCCTTCGGCCAACACCCCCGAGATTCTCTCCATCCTCAAGCGGTATGGCGCAAAGGCCACCTTTTTCGTGATCAGCGGCGGCCATAATCAATATATGAAGGATATCGTAAACGACGGTCACGCCATCGCCCTGCATTCCTATTCCCACGATTATCCTGCCGTTTACGCCTCCGACGCCGCCTTTTACGACGATCTTCAGAAGATTTCCGATGTGGTAAAATCCGAAACCGGGCAGACTGTGCGCCTCACCCGCTTTCCCGGCGGCAGCAGCAACTCCATCAGCCGAAAATACAGCAAGGGCATCATGACCCGGCTCACAAAGTCCCTCCCCGAAAAGGGGTATACTTATTTCGACTGGAACTGCTCGAGCGGCGATGCGGACGGCAACCATATCCCGGCCCAGAAGCTCGTGGCCAACGTGAAAAATTATACAAGGAACATGAACGGAAACATCTGCGTGCTCATGCACGATACCAAAGCCAAGGATACAACCGTGCAGGCGCTCCCGGAGATTCTCGAATATTTTAAGGGCCGGGGCTTCACGTTTGAAGTCCTCACCGAAAGCTCCCCCACCTTTCATCACGGAAAAGTCAATAATTGAACCTTTCACCGCCTGCCGGGGTAATCATTCCCTTTGAGCTCCGGCAAGGCTTTTTCCCTATTCTTTTTGCTTTCCCCCATCCCCGCGCCGGGCGGCCAGAGCTTTCTCTGCCGCCCGGCGCTTCTTCTTTTCCGGAGGAACGCATGCGGGGAGGGCGCAAACCGCTCTTCAGTCCTTTCCGCTTCCAGACCGCGGCAGCGGTACCGCACGCCGCTTTCCGACCAGGGCGAAACAAAAACGCTGCATATCCCTCCGAACGTCTGGAAGAGGCTCTGGCTCACCTCAGCGCTCGCGAGATGGCGGGCCGCGATCCACACGCGGTAAAAACGTCCTCTCCCATAGCTGCAAAGGAGCAGGCCCCGGCTCGTCTGCGCAAGGCCGGAGGACCGCCACGCAAGCAGCTTGACCCACAGCCGGATGAACCCCGCAAACAGGAACACGGCTCCGGCAAAACGGATGGTTTCTTCAAAAAAAGTGAAAAAGCCCGCCGTGCATGTGAGCAGCAGCCCGGCGCCGAGGAAGATGAGCGGCCAGAGGATGTAACCCATCAGGGCGCGGCCCAAAGGGCTCATTTCCCGCTCAGGCTCGCGGAAGCTTTCGAGAAAGCGCCCGCGCCATACTTGCATTTTCCGGCGGCGCATTACGGGCAGAAGCACGGTGGTTTCCCCTTTTTCCTTCCCGTACCCCGCGGTGCAAATCTGTACCTCTTCGAGCCCGAGCAGGCGCATCAGAAAGCTCTGCGTGCAGAGCACCGCCGATACCTTTTCCCCACGGATAAAAATGGAACGCCGGGTGAATATTCCACGGGTGACGAGATAACCCTGCCCGGTGCGCGCCACACGGAAGCGCGCGTACCGCACGCATAAAATCAAAAAGGATACGCTCCACCCTGCCAGCAGCAGGACCGCCGCCGCAGAGGCCGCCTGCGGGATATAATCCGCCGCACGGGCCGCGGCAAACTGGAAGGCATGGTACAGGCGGTCGGTAAACGCCCTGCCCGCAAGGCTGCCGAGCATCTTTACCACCGGGGCGGCCAGCAGCAGCCCGGTGGTGGCGCGGGAAGCCGAAAAGGCAGTGAAGAGCGTCTCCGGAAGGGTAGCCGTGCCGCTCCGCTTTTCCTCCCCCGAAAGCTCCCGGAGCAGGCGCTCCGCATCCCGTTTCCAGAGATACAGCTCAAAATCCGCCCTCTTTTTGCCGCCCGCCTCCGTATCGAAGCGGATGGAGCTCGCGCCGCACAATTGGTCGATGGGCGAACGGCGCAGGGTGACGCTGGTGATCTCCCGGCGGGGCAGCTCCGCCTGCCGACGGAAAAGGAATCCCTTGCAGATAAAAATCCCCCTCTCCTCCGTTTGCAGGCGGCAGCTTTTCCATTCGAGGAAGGAATAGCACAGCAGCGCAAGGAGCAGCGCCAGCTCCGTAAGAAGTATGTTCGGGAACTGCCCGGTCAGAAAAAAACGGATCATGCCCGTTGCCACCGGCAGGAGCAGCAGAAACAAAAACTTTTTCAGGCGGCTGAACAACATGACCGGATGGATGCGAAGATTCATTTTTTCCATTCCTCCAAAAGCTGAGCGGCCTGACCCTGCGGCAGAAAGGGCACGAATACGCTCCCTCTCGCCGCTTTGAGGCGAAGGTGCACGAGCCCCATTTTCCGCTCAATGGGCGTGGAAACCTGCTCGGCATATGCAAGAGACGTTTGCTGCAGCACAGTAATGCGCCGGAACAGCACGCCCCGGCGGTAGATGAACCGGCCCCCCGCCTTCCAGAGGCGGCAGGACGCCATCCAGACGGGGAGATACCAGAAAACAGCGGCGCACTCGAGCCCGGAAACGATCAGGAATACGGCGGTAATTCCGCGCGGCGGCAGAACCCACGCGGCCGCCATGCAGATGAGCAGGCCGGGCAGGATCAGAATGATCTGCGCGGCCGCATTCGGTTTTGGCGAAATCCCCACCGTTTTTCCCTCCTCCGGTATTTCTCCGTTTATTATTCCGTTCCCTGCCGCATAAAATCCCGCGCCGCTGGAAAAATACTAAAAAACATGCGATAACAGCCAAGCGCAGGAGGAATGGAAATGAGCGTTAAACAAAAACTTTGCCGCTGTGCGGTGCTGGTGCTGGCCTTCTTTTTTCTGGCGGGAACGGGTGTTGCCCATACGGGTGCGGACACGGTAGACGCCCTTTCCAAATACGGCTCCCGCTCGGACGAGGTGCGCCAGATCCAGGCGAGGCTCAAAGAGCTGAAGCTCTATACCGGGGGTGTGGACGGCATTTTCGGCATCCGCACCAAGGAAGCGGTTATCCAGTTCCAGAAGCAGAAGGGCCTCGCGGCGGACGGCATCGTAGGCCCGGCCACCCTGAAGGCGCTGGGGCTTGCGGGCGGCTCTTCGTCCGGCGGCTATTCCGACAGCGATTATAAGCTGCTTGCCCGCCTGATTTCGGCGGAGGCGCGCGGCGAACCCTATTCGGGGCAGGTTGCCGTGGGGGCGGTCGTGCTCAATCGGGTGGAGCACCCCTCCTTTCCGGATACCATTGCGGGCGTGGTTTACCAGAACGGCGCGTTTTCCTGCCTGTACGACGGGCAGTTCAACCAGCCGGTGGCGGAAAGCTGCTACCAGGCCGCGAAAGACGCGCTCAACGGGCTGGACCCTTCGGGCGGCTCGATTTATTATTACAACCCTGTTACGGCCACAAACAGGTGGATCCGCTCCCGCCCCGTGATCAAGACCATCGGCAAGCACGTGTTCTGCACCTGAGGCGCGGGGAAGTCCCTCTCAGAGCGAAAAATCCGAACCCATCTCCGCAGTTGGAATTGGGTTCGGATTTTTTATTGCTTCGCAATAAAAAATTGGCCATGCGCGCCGGAAAAGCGGCCTTTCCTTATTTCCCGGGAAACAGCTCCGCCCTATGCCGTGAACACACGGAGCGCGTTCCGCAGAAAATCGGCCGCGCCTGCGCCCACGGTTTCCTCGTAATAGGCGCGGAAGCGTTCATCCGCCGTGTACATTTCGCCGAGGCCGCGGTGTGCTTCCTTCGAATATGTCCCGTCCGGCCAGAACAGGCAGATCCACTCTCGGTGGAGCCGGCAGGCCTTCTGCGCTTCTTTGCCCGCGGGGCCTCCCTGCCGCATGGCGCACCGGAGCGTTTCCCCGATCTTCTGCCGCAGCGCCTCGGCTTTCTGCCAGGTTTCCTCCTTCATGCCCCGCAGCTTCGCGTTCGCCTGCTCCATCGTTTCTTCGCCGTATGCTTCCCGAAGCTCGCCGCCGTATTTGCTCTCGTTCTCTTCGAGGAGCCGCCCGCGGAAGCTTTCAAATTTTTCTTCGTCTTTCATTGTATTTTCCCCTTTCCATGCACCGAGGGTTTTCTGCACGCTGCCGATCAGCCCTTCGATGCGGTCTTTTTCTTCCAAAAGAGAAGCTAGGTGCCCTTCGAGCGCCTTCACCCGGTCGAACCCGGGGGAAGAAAGCATCCTCCCGATTTCCGCAAGGCCCAGCCCCATCGCCCGGTAAAACAGAATCTGCTGGAGCCGGTCCACCTGCGCCGGGCCATACAGCCGGTAGCCCGCGTCTGAGATCCGTGCGGGCCGGAGCAGGCCGATCTCGTCATAATACCGAATGGCGCGGGCGCTGATACCCGAAAGCTTCGCCAGCTTATCCACCGTATATTCCATGGCATTCACCTCCTAAAAGCACGATACACCTTGACGCGGCGGCAAGGTCAAGAAAAATTTTAAATCATAAAAAAGCGCAGGGACAGCCTTTCAGCCCCTGCGCCGGAATTTTTCTTGTTACGGGATGTCGTAATGGGGAAGCTCCTTCACGCCGTGCTCGAGCGCCGCGCTTTTCTGCACCACCTCGCCGAGGATGGCATTGGCGCGCTCGCCGAACTGCGGAGTGGGCTGATAATTGTTTTTGCCCGCCTCCCAGCTCGTGCTGAGGTTGCAGGGGACGACGCTCACCTCCCGCACGCGGGATTCTCCCTTTATGGGGGCCACCTTTACCCGCACGAGCAGGCTATAATCCCCCTCCTTCAGATAGGGGTTGTCGCCCCACACAAGGCGGCCGACGCCGTAAAAAATATAGGCCCCGTTATACAGCTCCGCGCCCTGTACCCGCTCGGTGCCACAGCCGATGACCATATCCGCTCCCGCGTCCACCAGGGCCCTTGCGGTTTCCTTCTGCGCGGCGGTCGTTTCCACGCCGCTGTCCCAGAACACATAGGCGATCACCGCGCCGGCCTCCTTCGCCGCCTTTACCTGACCGGTGTAAGACGCAAGCTGGGAAGCGTCGTTCGGCATGTCGCTCCCACAGTTGAGGGTGAGCACCGTGGCGGAAGCGCCCCGGTCCTGCACGAGGGAGGCCGACCCGTTCCCAAGCATCTCGATCTGAAGCGCGTCCAGCGCGGCCTTCGTGCTGTTTAATCCCTCTTCTCCGCGCGCGGCGGAATACTTGTTTGCCGCGCTCACTGCGTCCACCCCGCCGCCGAGGTACACCTCCGCCCGCTCGTTGAGCGATGCGTATACGCCGGCGCCCTTAATGGTATCGGAAAAAATCTGCGAATTGCAGAAGAAGGTTTTGCTGTCCCCCGCGGTAAGGGGTAGAAGATGGTGGAGCACCGTGTCCGGCCCGATCTCGCGGCGGGTGTAAAGCTTTCCGAAGCTCGTGCTGTAATCCGCGATGGTGTTGGTGGTAAAGGAATTGTCTCCCCCGAAGGTGAGCACCATTTCATCGTAAGCCCTGTAGCCCTTTTCATGCGCAGCGAGCTGCGCCAGATGGTAATCGGACTCCGTGATGGGCGGCAGGCCCGCCTGCTCCTGCGCGGTCAGCTCGCCGTAGGCCTTCTGGTATTCCGCGATGTGCTGCCCGAGCACGGCGGTATCCTCCCGCCTCTCAAGTGTTTCTAAAATTTCCTCGAGCGCCGCGGCGCTGTGGTACATCATACGGCCCTTGGCTGAAGTCTCGCCGGGATAGCGCGCGGCAAACGCCGCCGTTTCCCTTGCCGCATCCACCGCGTTTTCCGCCGCGCCCGTGGAAATGAGCTCCATAACGCTCTGCCTCACCATGCGCTCGTAGCTCACCTTTTGGCTTTCGCTGAGCGCCGGCGGCGCTTCGGTCGGTTCGGTGACCACCGAATAAATCATATTTTCCCCGGCGCCTCCCGTGGGAATCTGCGGCCGTGTGGCATACAGCACGCCGCACAGCGCGAGGCATACCACCAAAATCACACAGACAATGGCTCGTTTTCTTCTCATCCCATCGAATCTCCTTTATATTACAGCTCTCCGTCCTGCCGCATCAGGTATGTTTTGAGAATGCCGATCTGGGTCTTCGCATCCGATATCTCGCCCGCCAGCACCTGCCGCACCGCCTCCCGAAGGGGAATGCGCTCCACCTCCAGAAATTCGTCTTCATCCAGCTTCTGCCCCCGGTAGGTAAGCTCCGAGGCCGCGTATAGATAGATGATCTCGCTGCAGTAGCCCGGGGTGGGATACATCTTTCCGATGGGCTCGAAGCGGCCCGCCGTCATGCCCGTTTCTTCGAGCAGCTCCCGCCTGCCCGCTTCCAGCGGGTCCTCCCCCCGCTCCAGCTTACCGGCCGGAAGCTCCAGCAGCAGCTTCCCGAACGGATAGCGAAACTGCCGCACAAACAGCAGCTCGTCCTTTTCGGTGAGCGCCGCTACGGTTACCCCGCCCGGATGCTCCACCACCTCTCTCGAGGCGATCTTCCCATTGGGCAGCTCGGCCTGGTCCACCCGGACATGAATTACACGGCCTTCGAAGATCGTATTCTGTTCCACGGTTTTCTCCAGTAAATCCACGAGTTTCTTCTCCTTCCCTTCCGCAAACTGCGCGGAAGCCCGTCCTTTTTTGACCTTTTTGGTACTGACGGCGGTTCCCATACATATATTTATAAATAGAATCTGTAATTTATTGATACGGAGGCTGCTGCTATGAACCGAATCGTTACGCCTGTTCCGGCGGATTACAACGCCGTTAAGGATATGGTATACGCCCTGGCCGGAAAGTATACCTTTTTAAAGCTTTCTTCCATTGGAAAAAGCGTGCGGGGCCGGGACCTCTTTGCCCTGGAGATCGGCCGGAAGTCGGATAAGGTGCTGTATGCCGCCGCTTTTCACGGGCAGGAATGGATGACTTCCCTTTTGCTGCTCGCGTTTCTCGAGGATATCTGCGAAGCCTACCGCACCGGCAGCTCCCTTTCGGAGATCGATGTGCGCCGGGCGCTGTTCGGCAGCGGGCTGATCATCGTGCCGCTTATGAACCCCGACGGGGTGGACATTGCCATTCACGGCGTGGCGGGCGCGCCGGAGAAGGCGGCCTTCCTGCACAGCATCACACACGGCGATTATTCCAGCTGGAACGCAAACGCAAACGGCGTGGACTTGAACCACAATTTCGACGCGGGCTGGAAAACGTTGCGCCGCATGGAGATCGAAGACGGTATTTACGGCCCCTCTCCCCGGCGATACGGCGGCCCCTGCCCGGAAAGCGAGCCGGAGTCCCGCGCGATCGCAGACCTGTGCCGGCGGCGCTTTATCCGCCACGCGCTCGCCTTTCACAGCCAGGGGGAAGAAATTTATTGGGATTACAACGGCTATGCCCCGCCCCGCTCCTCCAAGATGACCGAAGTAATGGCTCTTTCCTCCGGGTATGCTGTTTCCGCACCGGAAGGGCTTGCCTCCCACGGCGGCTTCAAAGACTGGTTTTTGCAGGAATTCCGCCGCCCGGCCTTTACCATCGAAATTGGCAAGGGCAAAAACCCACTGCCCCTTTCTGATTTTCCCGATATTTACGCCCGCCTGCAGGAAATGCTCCTGCTCGCCGCCGTGATGTGATGGCGGTCTGCTCGTAACGTGTTCACACGGGGAAAATTTCTGATTTTGGGGGGCGGCAACGCCGCTCCGGCGCGTTCCACCGCGCCGCCGTGGGGTGTTATTCTGCCGTGAACGCAGAGCGGGAATGGCAGCATCGCCCGTCCCGCCGCTCCGGCGGCGTGGGGGCATAAGGCAGGTATAATAACCGCTTTGCGGTTATTATACCATGAACGCAGAGCGTGAATGGTATAATTGCCCATTCCCGGCGGTTGCCGCCTTTTGGCGGCGAGCCGGTGAGGGCATCCGGTCAAGTATAATATTGGCGTAGTCAATATTATACCATGAGTGCAAAGCACGAATGGTATAATTGCCCATCCCGCCGCTTCG
>CAUBKG010000036.1 GCA_958436475.1 uncultured Clostridia bacterium | reverse complement strand
GGTATAATTGCCCAACCCGCCGCTCCGCGGCGTGGGGGCATAAGGCAGGTATAATAACCGCTTTGCGGTTATTATACCACAGGCTGAGTCCCAAAGGGAATCATAAAGAAAAAAGGAGGCATGGCTTGTGCTTTCCGCATCATGTCCGAATTTGACCCTGCTTACTGATCTATATGAAATCACCATGGCCAACGGTTACCTGGAAAACGGAAAGGAACGGGAAATCGCTTATTTTGATATGTTTTTCCGCACCCTGCCGGACGGCGGCGGCTTCGCCATTATGGCGGGCCTCGAGCAGCTGATTGCTTATATCGAAAACCTGCGTTTCACTGAGCAGGATATCGCCTATCTCCGCGGGCTGGAGATGTTTTCAGAGCCCTTTTTGGAATATCTGAAGCGTTTCCGCTTCACGGGAGACATTTGGGCGGTGCCGGAAGGAACGCCGATTTTTCCGGGAGAGCCGATCGTTACCGTCCGCGCTCCGCTGATGGAGGCACAGTTTATTGAAACGATGCTGCTGCTCACCATCAATCACCAATCCCTGATAGCCACCAAAGCAAACCGGATCGTCCGTGCGGCGGGCGGCCGTTCGGTGGTGGAATTCGGCTCCCGGCGCGCGCAGGGGTACGATGCCGCCGTGTACGGAGCACGTGCCGCGTTTATCGGGGGCTGCACAGGAACGGCCTGCGTGCTGGCAGGGAGCAAAATGGGAATTCCCGTTTCGGGGACGATGGCGCACAGCTGGATCCAGACCTTTGACAGCGAGCTCGAAGCCTTCCGCCAATACGCCCGCCTGTATCCGGAGGACTGCACGCTCTTGGTCGATACGTATAGTGTTTTGTCTTCCGGTATCCCGAACGCCATCCGTGCCTTCAATGAGGAACTGGTGCCGCGCGGCTGCCGCCCGAAGGGAGTCCGGATCGACAGCGGCGATATCACCTATCTTTCCAAAAAAGCGCGCAGGATGTTGGACGAAGCGGGCTTTCCCGACTGTAAGATTGTTGCCAGCAATTCGCTGGACGAAAATATTATCCGCGATATCCTCATCCAGGGAGCTAAGGTGGACATTTTCGGCGTGGGCGAGCGTCTCATCACCGCGGCAAGCGCTCCGGTGTTTGACGGAGTATATAAGCTTGCGGCCCTGGAGAAGGGAGGCGAAGTCATCCCCAAAATCAAGCTGAGCGAAAATACGACGAAGATTACGACCCCCGGCCACAAATGTTTGTGGCGGCTGTTCGACCGCGAAAGCGGCAAAGCGATTGCCGATGTCATCACGCTTGCCGGCGAGCAGATCGATGATTCAAAGCCGTTTGAGCTGTTTGACCCCGACCATACCTGGAAGCGCAAAACGGTGGGAAATTTCGTGGCGCGCAGGCTGCTAAGGCCGGTTTTTCAAAACGGCGCGTGCGTCTACCGCCAGCCCAAGCTGAGCGAAATCAAGGATTACTGCGCCCGCCAGGTTCGCACCCTTTGGGAAGAGGTTCTCCGGTTTGAGAACCCGCACCGGTATTATGTGGATTTATCCGATGCGCTGTGGCGTGAGCGCCAAAAACTTCTCGATATCTATACGGTGAAAAAGGAGAGATCGTGATGAAACGGATTTTTTTGTGCCTTCTTTCTTTGCTTTTGCTTCTTTCCTTCGCGGGCTGCAATTCCGGCAACACAGGAGAAGGAAACGATGTACAGGCTACCACGGAGGAGGGGCTGCTCAACCTGGTTGATACGCCGGATACCACCAGCCCTGCGGATTCTTCTGCCATTCTGAACGAGGTCTCGAATGGAACGATGCAGGGCGTCGGCATTTCGCTTGGAACGGGGATCATGAAGGCATATTCGGAGATCGGGGAGCCGGTATATGAAAACTTTGCCACCACCATGCCTTCCATCCAGTACGACGGTTTTGCCCTTTATTACGAAGACAGCGGTAGCAAGCCGGTTACTTCCATCGTCAATTTTCAAAATGTATACGGCTTTATGGTGGGCGCATCCAATGAAAAAAATGTAACAGACGCAATGGGCGAGCCGAATGAGAGGAAAACCGTAGAGGGCAGCGAGCTTTATTTTATGCCCGATAAATCTACGCCGGCTTCTCTCCTTACTTACCGTGCCGGAGACAATGCGCTCGACTTTTATTTCATCAACGATTACCTGGTGGCGGCCGTCCTTCAGAAGGCCGCGTAAGGTTATGGTTGACAAAGAGGAAAATCTATGCTTTAATAAATGGCAACAGCTGTGAAAAGCAGAAGTAACGGGAAACCTCCGGCAAAGAGAGCCCTTGGCATTGGTGGAAAAGGGAGCGGAGTTCCCACGAAATACCGCTTGGAGCTGCCCGCCGAACGGCGTTTGCCCAGTAGGTGAGAGGCCGGGGATGCCCGTTACCGCATCGGGGTATTGATGTACCCGCTGAGGCTTTTGCCGTGAGGCGGAAGCAACCGAGAGGTGGTACCGCGTTTGAACAAGACGCCCTCTGCGCATGTTTTTTGCGCAGAGGGCGATTTTTTATTGGAAAGAAAGGATGAAACCAGTGGGAGTATTTGATGAACTGAAATCCCGCGGCATGATCGCGCAGATGACGCATGAGGAACAGATCCGCGAGAAACTGAACAACGAAAAGGTAACCTTTTATATCGGATTCGACCCGACGGCGGACAGCCTCCATGTCGGCCATTTCCTGCAGATGATGGTGATGGCGCACATGCAGCGCGCCGGGCACCGGCCGATCGCGATTTTAGGCGGCGGAACCGGCATGGTGGGCGATCCCACAGGCAAAACGGATATGCGAAAAATGCTCACGCCGGAAGTGATTGAGCACAATGTAAACTGCTTTAAGAAGCAGATGTCCCGTCTGATTGATTTTTCCGAAGGCAGGGCGCTGATCCTAAATAATGCAGACTGGCTGAGCAATTTGAATTACATCGATTTCCTGCGGGAAGTGGGCGTGCATTTTTCCGTTAACCGCATGCTCACTGCGGAATGCTTCAAAACCCGCTTAGAAAAAGGACTTTCCTTTTTGGAATTCAATTATATGCTCATGCAGAGCTATGATTTCCTGAAGCTGTATCAGGATTACGGCTGCACGATGGAGCTGGGAGGAGACGACCAGTGGTCCAATATTTTAGGCGGTGTGGATCTCGTGCGCCGGGTGGAAGGGAAGGAGGTATACGGCCTTACCTTCACGCTGCTCACGACGAGCGACGGAAAAAAGATGGGTAAAACGGAAAAGGGCGCCGTTTGGCTCGACCCCGAAAAAACCCCACCCTATGATTTCTTTCAGTATTGGCGCAATGTGGACGACAGCGACGTGGTCCGCTGCATGAAGATGCTCACGTTTGTGCCGCTCGAGGAGATCGCACCGTATGAAGCGCTTGCCGGAAGCGAGCTGAACGCCGCCAAGGAACGCCTCGCGTATGAAGTAACGAAGATCGTGCATGGGGAAGAAGCGGCCAAAAAAGCGCGTGAGGCTGCCCGCGCCCTGTTTGCCGGGGGAGCGGAGAGCGCCGACATGCCCACCACGGAAATCACAAAGGCGGATATGCCGGAAGGCTCCATCAGCGTGATCGACCTGCTCCTGCTCACCGGGCTCTGCCCTTCCAAAAGCGAAGCGAGGCGGCTCATCCAGCAGGGAGGCGCTTCGGTTAACGACCGGAAGATAACGGATCTGAACGCCGTACTGCGCCCGGAGGATTTCCCGAACGGCTCCGCCATCATCAAAAAGGGCAAGAAGGTATTCCATAAAGCCGTGCTGGCGTAAAACGGGCAGCCGCGCTTGGGGAGATTCGACAGAGTATTTAGGCCATGTGGGACTTTGATCCCCACATGGCCTTTTTCTATCACCGGGGAAACCGGCTGCCTGGATAAAGCCCTCCCGCCCGATGTGTGTTGTGTTTTTGTTACAATGCTTTTCCCACAAACAATGTTCCTACGGGATTGCCTTTCATAATTTCATACAATGCTTCGGGCTTTTTTCCATTGGCAATAATGGTATCTGTGCCCTGTGAGGCGGCCAAGGCAGCCGCCTGCAGCTTTGTTTTCATCCCGCCCGTTCCGCGTCTTGATCCGGCGCCTCCCGCAAGAGAATATACGCTTTCATCCATTTGTTCTATCCGATGAATCAATTTTGCGTTTGGGTGTAACCGGGGATCAGCGTCATATAGGCCGTTGATATCCGATAGAATCACCAATTTTTTTGCTCTGCAAAGAACGGCAACAACGGCGGAAAGCATATCGTTATCGCCAAATAACCGCTCCTCCGATTCTATTTCGGTATAGCTTACGGAATCGTTTTCATTCACAACAGGAATGATTCCCATTTCGAGGAGCGCATTAAATGTATTGGTTAGGTTTTCTTTTTTCTCCTCCAGCTTGATATCTTCCGCATTGAGCAAGATTTGAGCGGTTGTTTTATCGTAATCTCCGAAGAATTTATCGTAGAGACGCATCATGCTGCATTGCCCCACCGCAGCGGCGGCTTGCTTCATACGCATACTTTTGGGGCGCTCTTTCATATTGAGTTTATTTGTTCCAACGGCAATGGCGCCGGAAGAAACCAAAATCACCTCATATCCCATGCTTTGGATATTGGATAACACACAGGCCAGCCGGTCAAAAGCGCGCAAATCACTTTTTCCCATTTCATTTGTGAGTGTCGAGGTTCCTATTTTTACTACGATCCTGTTTTGATATGTCCCCATGTTTACACCTCGATATGCCTGGCATACGGCAAATATTCCTCTGTATCCACGCGATCAAGCGGCATTTCGGCCTCCAAGGTCCCATATACCATCCTTTGAAGCGGCGTATGGAAGCTGCCGGGTGCATTGTTTGGAATTGCGTTTGTAAAAAACACAGATGATCAGCTCTCCCACTTGAAATTTTTCTGTTTCCATTGTATCGTATGCATATAGATTATAAAAGCAAATGTTTATCATGGATATTATGATAAAAACAGATATTAAGGGGGCGATACGATGGATATGAACATTCAAAAATATATGGCGTTTGTTAAAACGGTTGAGTATGGGAGCTTTACAAGGGCGGCTGAAGCGCTTCATTATTCCCAGTCCGGCATCAGCCGCATGATCAATGACCTGGAAAAGGAGTGGAACATCATCCTCCTGGAAAGAGGAAAATCCGGCGTGAAGCTGACGAGCGGCGGGCTGAAATTGCTTCCCCATGCCAAGCGTGTTTGCAGCGAATATGAAAAGCTGCAAATGGAAGTGGATGAATTGAACGGGTTACAATCGGGGCTGATTCGTATCGGCACATTTTCCAGCGTAGCAACGCATTGGCTGCCCAACATCATAAGAGAATTTCAAAAGGCATATCCTCGTATCGACTATGAATTACTGCTCGGCGATTATACGGAAATCGAAGAATGGATAGTGGAAGGGCGCGTGGATTGCGGCTTTCTGCGCCTGCCTGCACACGCTGAGCTCGAAACAATTTTCTTGGAGCAGGATAAGCTGCTTGCGATCCTGCCCGAAAATCACCGATTAGCCGGTTGTGAGAAATTTCCGGTTGCAGCGCTTTGCGATGAACCGTTTATGCTCCTGGAAAAAGGCGCAAAAGCCGAGATTTCCGAAATATTTGAGCGCTGCAATTTAAGACCAAACGTACATTTTACAACATGGGATGATTATGCCGTTATGTCGATGGTCGAGAACGGGCTCGGTATCAGTATTTTGCCGGAACTGATTTTGAAGCGGGTGCCTTATCGAATCGTTGCAAAAGAATTGGATGTGCCGGCGTACCGAAAAATCGGTATTGCGTTACGAAGCAAGAAAACGGCTTCTCTCGCGCTGAACCGATTTTTGGATTATTTACAATATCGTGATGATTCGCCCACTGGAGGCACGATAAATAAATAGACCGAAAAAACGGCATTTCCGGGAAAATAAAAACCCGCTTTGCAGCCGGTGCAAAACGGGTTTTTATGGAGAGGACTCGCTTTTCAATGTTTGTATTCGCAGAGGAGACCCTTTGCCCCATCGTAACATTAAGTCCGGTACAAAACGGGCGCCGCCATTCCGAAAGCACCGATAGGGGCACAAGTTTGAGCGCCGGCGGGCGGCTGATAGCCCGCCTCTGCGAATTTCGCAAAACAGCGCTTAGCAGCGGGCCTTTTATCGTGATACCTTACAGCTCGCTCAAAGCCTGCCGCAGGGCGGATTCCGCCACGGGACGGTCGGCGCTGGTCACGAGGATGGAAATATCGATTTCCGAGGTTGTAATCAGGCGCGCATCCACCCGGGCGTCCGCGGCGGCCTTCAGAAGCCGTGCAGCAAAGCCGGGAGTATTGCGCATGCGGTCACAGGAGACGAGCAGCTTGCAGTTGCCGCTGCTCACGATCGGTTTGATATCCGGATGCGCTTCGCGGATATCCGCAATGGCTTCCAGTGCTTTGCCGAGGGAATCGTCCGCCACCGTGAAGGAAAAGGTGGAACGCTTGCCCTGCGGCGGGTTCTGCGCAATCATGTCGATATTCACACCCGCGCCGGAGAGCAGCTCCAGCACCGAAGAAACGAAGCAGAGCTCCGAATTGTTGAGCGTGATGAGCGTTACATTTTCCGTGGTGAAAATAAGACCTTCCTGGCTCATGAAAACCCCTCCTGTCTGCGTTATGGAAATGTCAGGCCTTTTGGATGAGATGGCCCATATTGTAAAGCCCCGGCTCGCAGTCGGCAAGGAAAATTCCTGCGTTCAGGCAGCCAACGGCAAAAATCTCCTTGGAACGGGCCGAATGGGAAATGGTTACGATTTCATCCCGCCCGGCGAAGATCACCTCATGCTCGCCCACGATCGTACCGCCGCGGACCGCGTGGATGCCGATCTCGTTTTTATCCCTTTTCTTGCGGCGGGCATGGCGGTCGTATTCGTAGTAAGCCTGGTAGGGAGTGACCGATGCGATCTCATCCGCCAGCATGAGGGCGGTGCCGCTTGGGGCGTCGATTTTCTGGTTGTGGTGCTTTTCGATGATTTCAATGTCGAAATCGCTGCCGAGCACGGCCGCGGCCTTCTTGCAGAGCTCCGCCATCAGGTTCACGCCGAGCGACATATTCGCCGAGAAAAAGACCGGCACCTTTTCCGCCGCCTGTTTTAAGGACTCCACCTGCTCGGGGGTGAGGCCGGTCGTGGCGATCACAGCGGGCATATTCATGGTGACGGCGTATTTCAGCAGGTTTTCAAGTGCGGAAGGATGGGAAAAATCAATGATCACATCCGCGCCGCCGGTGTATTCGAAAATATTGGCATACACCGGGTAATCGAAGTTCTGATCGGTGCAGAGATCCACACCCGCAACGATTTTGCAGTTTTCCCGCGCGGCGGCGCAGGAAGAGATGACCCGGCCCATGTGCCCGTTGCATCCGCTGAGAATGATTCTGGTCATATTGAAACGTCCTTTATTTTAAAATCAGAGAAGGCCTGCTTGTTGGAGCGATTTTTTCAGGGCTTCATGGTGCGCTTCCGAGAGGGAGCAGAGCGGCAGGCGGCATTCGCCGACCTCCATTCCCATCATGTTGAGGGCTTCCTTTACCGGAATGGGGTTCACATCGATAAACAGGTTCTGGATAAGGTCCATATTGCCGATTTGAAGCTCTGCACTCTTTTTCACATCGCCTTCGAGATAACTTGCGGCAATATCGTGGGCAAGCCTCGGCGCAACGTTTGATAACACAGAGATCACGCCCTTCGCCCCGAGCGACATAAGGGGCGTGATCTGGTCGTCGTTTCCGCTGTAAAGATCGAGCTTATCCCCGCACAGGGAAAGCGTTTTGGCTGCGGCGGCAATGTTGCCGTTGGCTTCTTTGATGGCCGCAATATTTTCATGCTCCGCGAGCACCGCGTAGGTTTCGGGCAGGATATTGACGCCCGTGCGGCTCGGCACGTTATAGAGGATGATCGGAAGGCTGACGCTGTCGGCAATGGCGGTGTAATGGCGGATGAGGCCCGCCTGCGAAGTTTTGTTGTAATAAGGGGTAACCACCAGAAGAGCGTCCACCCCCGCGCTTTCCGCCTCTTTCGAAAGGCTGATAGCGTAATCGGTGTGGTTGCTGCCTGTGCCGGCAATGACCGGTACGCGCCCGGCCACGGTTTTCACCGTCCGGCTGATGACCTGCACGTGTTCCTCATGGGTCAGCGTGGCAGATTCGCCCGTGGTACCGCAGGCAATGATCGCGTCTGTTCCGTTTTCGATCTGCCAGTTGATGAGCTCATCGAGCTTTTCAAAATTGACGGAGCCGTCTGCATGCATCGGGGTAACGAGTGCAACGCCCGCACCGGTAAAGATCGTTTTTTTCATGGGGCTCATTTCCTCCTTAGCTCAGTCCATATACCCTTGTGCGCACAGGAGCTCGGCCATCAGAACGCCGCCGCCCGCCGCACCGCGCAGGGTATTGTGGGAAAGGCAAACAAATTTATAATCGTACTGTGTATCTTCCCGCAGGCGGCCGATCGAAACAGCCATGCCGTTTTCCAGATTGCGCTGGAGCTTGGTCTGCGGGAGATCGTCTTCTTCAAAATAATGCAGGAACTGCTTCGGCGCGCTCGGAAGGCTCAGGCGCTGCGGCTCTCCGGAGAAATTCTTCCATGTCTCGAGGATTTCTTCCTTAGAAGGTTTGTTTTTGAAGGAAACGAAAACGGAGGCCATGTGGCCGTCGCTCACCGGGACGCGCAGGCACTGTGCTGTAAAGGCGGGGGAAGTGGCGTCCACAATGCGGTCGCCCTCGATGTGCCCCCAGATTTTCAGCGGCTCGCGCTCGGACTTTTCTTCCTCGCCGCCGATGAAGGGGATCACGTTGTCCATAATCTCCGGCCAGCGCTCAAAGGTTTTGCCTGCGCCGGAAATTGCCTGATACGTGGAGACCAGCGCCTTTTCCACGCCGAATTTGGAAAGCGGGAAAAGAGCCGGAACATAGCTCTGGAGGGAGCAGTTGGATTTTACCGCGATAAACCCGCGCTTCGTGCCGAGCCTGCGGCGCTGGGCCTCGATGATTTTGGAATGCTCCGGATTCAGCTCCGGGATAATCATGGGGACGTCCGGTGTGTGGCGGTTGGCGCTGTTATTGGAAATCACCGGGCATTCCGCTTTCGCATAGGCTTCTTCCAGCGCTTTGATTTCATCCTTTTTCATATCGACTGCGCAGAAAACGAAATCCACCTGCGAAGAAACCGCTTCCACATCGGATGCATCGTACACGATGAGCTCCGCCATGCTTTCGGGAATGGGAGACGGCATGGCCCAGCGGCCGCTCACGGCCTCCCGGTATGTTTTGCCGGCGGAACGGGCGCTTGCCGCCACGAGAACCACATGGAACCACGGATGGTTTTCCAGAAGCGTTGCGAAGCGCTGGCCCACCATGCCGGTCGCGCCGATAATACCAACTTTATAATTCTTCATTTGCAGAGTCCTCCTCGTTGTATTGAGAAATAGTTAGGGTAAAAAGAATAACAAAAAAACCGGTTGTACACCGGCCATCATTTTTGTTATAATAGAATGCGACATTATCTGGAAATCTGCGATAGCGCTCCATCATAAAAAAATGATGACAATCGTACGGTTCTTCACCAAATACGATCAGGTTCCGGGGGCCGGCCGGAGCCTTCGGCAGCTTTTCCTTTCATGCGTTTCAACGGTTTCGGCAACCTCCTGCACATTACTGATAAAAGCCGCACCTCTATCCTTTTATTATCATTATAATAGCATCGTTGCTTTTTTGTGTCAAATACATTTTAGAGTTTGGAGTAATTTTCATGAAAAAATCAGACTTTTTTTACGATTTGCCGGAAGAACTCATCGCGCAGCATCCCGCCGAGCCGCGGGACAGCTCGCGTATGCTGGTGCTGAACCGTAAAACGGGAGAAACGGAGCACGCGCATTTCCGCGACGTGGCCGGCTATCTGAATCCGGGCGACTGCCTCATTCTCAACGATACCCGCGTGCTCCCGGCCCGCATTTTCGGCGAGCGGGAGGGGGATGGCGCCGTGGTGGAATTTGTTCTGCTCATCCAGCGGGGGGCGGATACCTGGGAATGCATTGCGGGCCCCGGCAAAAAAGCGCGGGAGGGCCGCCGTTTTTCCTTTCAGAACGGACTTCTGCGCGCCGAGGTAATGGAGGTAAAAGAAGACGGCAACCGTATTCTGCGCTTTGAATTCGAAGGAAGTTTTTTCGATCTGCTCGACCGCATCGGCCAGATGCCCCTGCCGCCCTATATCCATGAGAAGCTCGCGGACCGCGAGCGGTACCAGACGGTTTACAGCAGGGAGCCAGGCTCCGCCGCCGCCCCAACCGCGGGCCTGCATTTTACGCCGGAGCTATTAAAATGCCTGGAACAAAAAGGGGTAAGGATCGGTTATGTGACCCTGCATGTGGGGCTCGGCACCTTCCGCCCGGTGAAGGTGGAGAATATTTCGGAGCATAAAATGCATTCGGAGCATTATGTTCTGCCAAAAGAAACCGCCGACCTCATCAACGATACTAGGCAAAAGGGCGGGCGGGTGATCTGCGTTGGCACCACCAGCTGCCGAACGGTGGAAAGCGTGGCAGCTTTCCGGGGAAAAATAGAAGAGGCCGAAGGGTGGACCAACATTTTTATTTCCCCCGGCTACACCTTCCGGTGTATGGACGGCCTCATCACCAACTTTCACCTGCCGGAAAGCACGCTCATCATGCTGGTTTCCGCCTTTGCAGGCTATGAGCGGACAATGGAAGCCTACCGCCTTGCCGTGCAGGAAAAGTACCGTTTTTTCAGCTTTGGCGATGCAATGCTCATCCTATGACTGATTGAACAAATTGTGAACAACACTGAAAAGTAATTTTCAAGAGGAAAAATTACCGATGAGAACACATCCTGCGTCCCGTGATAAACGGCGATGCAATGTTCATTGGATGAGTAAAAATTAATAGAAGGAAAGAACCCGTAAAGGTGCAGTACTACTGGGCTTTTACGGGTTTTTAACATCTGATTTCAAAAACGGCTTTTTTAGCATTTTTGGGCCAAATCAGTGAAAAATGCCGCTTTTATCCCAAACTCTTGCAAAAGTTTGAGAGGAGAAATTGTGAATTTTGATGTATAAACAGCGAATTTGATTGACTGTTACCAAAAAAAATAATAATTGCTGAAATTTATGTGTATACATGATATACTTACAGAAACGGGTTTACTATGCTTAAATAGCCTATTTTGCATTAAAAAGTACGAAAGATATAGGAGACGCAAAATGATATTTTTTACAAAACTGAGTATACTTCGTGCTTACATCAACGTTCGGAAAATGACAGAAACAGACTTCAGGAATTAAAAGACATGGATATATATTGAGTTGGCAGTAATCAATGCAACGAAGCATAAGCCTATGTATATGGATGATTATGTAAAACAGCTTGAGCAGGCTTATTAGGAAAGCATTAAGGAAGTGCCGAAAGAAGTAAAGAAGAAAAAATAGCTGCCACGATGTGGAGGGTGTTTCCAGTATGAATTTAAAAGACGTTATGATCCTAGTGGACGGACAGGACAGAACTGAGGATATCAGTGAAATCCATTATGAGCCTGAAGCAGATAGAATGATGCTCACCTATCAAAATGGTGCAAAGGTCTATTCATATAGCTGCAGTCGTGTCCACAAGCTCGAAAATCCTGTTTTCGTCGATTTGAAAAATCGTGCTGCTTTTATTGATGATATGCCGGTGTTTGACCCGCAGTGTATTTTGGATTTCGGAGAGAGAATTCGAATTATTGGATATGGAGGAAAAGCACAGACTGTCACTCCTGAAGAGTTTCATTTGCTGGAAAATAGTGCGGATAATCCGTACGCAGAAAGAATACTGTTATATTTAAAAGATATTTCCCAGTATACTTCTGATCAATCTAAAGAATCTGATGAATCCGATCAATCGGAACAGGAGGCTTTTTTAAAGCGAGAAATGGATCGTTTGACTTATGTACATCCGGAAAGTGTTTTAAATACTTATTTGAATCATCGGTCGATCCAACGGAACAATTTGGATTTAGAGAGTGTAATCTTTCCGTTCCGCTTTAATTTAAGTCAAAAGAGGGCGCTGGAAAACGCGCTTACATCCTCAATCTCGGTTATTGAAGGCCCTCCAGGCACGGGAAAAACGCAGACTATCCTGAATATCATCGCCAATCTTATCGCGGTGCAGGGAAAGAGCGTCGCCGTTGTATCTAATAACAACGAGGCGGTAAAAAACGTGATGAAGAAGATGGCGAAAAAGGGCTATGGCTTTCTCACCGCTATGCTGGGTAAAAAAGATAACCAAGATCGCTTTTTTGCCAATATGCCCATGGCTGCGGTTGAAGGATGGGATTGCGAAGAAGCAGCAGACGAGTTGTCGCAACAAGTTAGGACATTAAATATCCAATTGAACGATCTGTTAAAACTGGACCGGAAGAGAGCGAAATTGAAGCAGGAGTTATTGTCTTGGCAACTGGAGCAGGAGCATTTTGAAGCATATTTTTTACGGCAGGATGTGGAAGAAATCAGTAAGCTTCCGCTGTTTAAAGCGAATCCTGAGCGGATTCTCGCTTTTTTAGCGGAAACATCGCTTGCCAAAGAACAAGAAAAATCTGATGTGATTTTTTATAAGCTAAAGCTGTTTTTCAAATATGGTATATTTAACCAGAAAAACTTGCGGGAACATGAGGCTTCTGTTTTGCTGAGTCTGCAAAGACTGTTCTATCAAAAACAAATAGAGAATTTGGAAAAGGAGATTGCGGATTTAAATGGACAATTAGGAGAAATGCGTTTTGAGAAGCTGCTGGAGGAACATCAACAGCTTTCAGAAAAAGCCTTTCGCAAATACATATATCAAAGCCATAGTGAGATAGACAAGCCAGATTTTACAAAAAAGAATTACAAAGTACGGTTTGCGGAATTTATTAAAACTTTTCCGGTCATTCTCAGCACGACATATGCTCTTCGTATGTCAATCCCACAAAATTATTTGTTAGATTATGTGATCATTGATGAAGCCTCACAAGTAGACCTCATTACCGGCGTGTTAGCATTTTCCTGTTGTAGAAATGTAATTATTGTGGGAGACGTAAAACAGCTTCCACAAATTACGGATTCAAAGATTCAAGATAAACTGTTATCCGATCCGCCGAAGCCTCAATATGACTATTTCAATCATAACATATTGTCCTCTGTCATCAGCCTTTATGGAGAACAGTTGCCAAGGGAAATCCTGAGGGAGCATTATCGCTGCCATCCTCGGATTATTGAGTTCTGCAATCAAAAATATTATAATGGTGAACTGATTCCGTATACGAGCCTTGATTTATCGAACACCCCTTTGCTCATTTATCGAACATCAGAAGGGAGCCATATGCGGCGAGTTACCCGGGGAGAGGACAAAGGAATCTATAACCAGCGGGAGCTGGATGTGATTATTCAGGAAGTGATAACATCCCCAGAGTATATAAAGGACAGCGAACATATTGGTATTGTAACTCCGTACCGCAAACAGGCAAACAAGGCAGGTAAACTGATCCTAAATAGCATAGAGAGCGACACTGTACATAAATATCAAGGGCGGGAGAAGGATGTGATGATCATGTCCACAGTTCTTTCCGGACCTCAAGGCGAGTTTAATTTAAAATTTGCCGATAATCCACAAATGGTCAATGTAGCTGTATCGAGAGCAATACGGCAGTTTATACTGGTGACGGATCATGACCTGTTTTATAAAAAGGGAAAACATATCGGTGATCTTATTCGCTACATACAATATAGTACACTTGACAAAAATGTAATTGAGAGCAAAATTGTTTCCATATTTGATTTGCTCTATCACAGCTACTCAAAAAAATTGCTTCGATATAAAGTAAAAATGACCTCCAAGGCCCGTTATCAGTCTGAGGAGGCACTCCGTGTATTGTTGGACGATATTTTTGGTATGGAGGAGTTTAATCAATTTGACTATGTGCAGGAAATGCTGTTGCGTAATTTGTTAAATGATACGGTGCTGTTAACGGAAGACGAACTCTATTTTGTGAATAATAGAGCTTCATTAGATTTTGTTGTATTCTATAAGCAGGATAAGTCTTATGCATTGGCTATCGAGGTGGATGGTTTTGCATTTCACGAAAATAATCCGAAACAATTGCAAAGAGACCGAATGAAAGATAGAATCCTTCAAAAATATGGAATTCCTATTCTGCGTCTTCCGACAAACGGGAGCGGTGAATCCGAGAAAATTCAAAATGCATTAAGGAACTGTATGGACTAAGAAGATATAGAGGTAGCACATTTTTATTTAGAAAATAGTTTCCATAAAGGTTGCATTGCATCGTTCGTTTTTTTAGACGCCATGCTGATCCTGTGAAAGATAGAAAATGCCCGAAGGCTTTATCACTTCAGTATAAAGCCTTCGGGCATTTCTGCGCCGTGCAGAGGCTACCGGTTCCCGCGGCCTCCGGGCTGCGGACCGCCGCCCATGCCGCCCTGTATGTTAGAAGTGACGGTGGAGGAAAGCGTGAGCGATTCTGACTCGCTTCCGGCGGAGAGCATATAGGTTTGCCCCACGCTCAAGTTCGGGCTGCTTACCACAACGCACTGGTACGTTTTCGGCGGGGTGAACGATGCAAGGGGGCTGCCCTGCGAATCCGCCAGAGTCACCGCAGCACCCGCCGATGCGGCAGAAGAGAAGCTATAGAAAATTGAGCACTGGCTGGAGGAATCGGAAAAGCCCTGTGCCATGCCGCTCATACCCGCTGCAACGACCGTGCCGCCGCTGATTTCTGCTGTGTTTTCATAATCCAGCGCGCCGTTCCCGCTGTTTTCAGAGCCGCTCACCAGGAGGGTTCCGCCCTCCACATAAAGGCTCCCGTTGGAATCAAGCCCGTCGCCGGACGCGTCTACTTTTACGGTGCCGCCGGTGATTTTGATATAGCAATCAGAGTTTTGCGCCGAACGGAAGCCGTTTTGCCCGGGACGGCCCTCCGGCATACCGGTATCGGAGCCGCCGGCGGAATTGATGCCGTCGTCGCTGGCCGTTACCTCGATATCGCCTCCGGTTACAGTCACGCTGAGGCCCTCGATGCCTTCATAGCTCTTGCCGATGCGGATAGTGCCGCCGTGGATGGTAAGGGTGTCGTCGGCATGCATGCCGTCGTCCCCGGAAGCAATGCTGAAGGCGCCGTCATAAATGTCCAGCGTGCTGTTGCAATGGAAGGAATCGTCGGAAGAATCGATTTCATAGGCGCCGCCGCGGACCACCAGCGAAGCGCCCGCCTTGATCCCCTTTGCGCTGTCCGACGTATCTTCGGTGCTGTCGGATTCCGAAACGCTGACGGCGGAAGCGTGCATCCCCATCTCCGGTCTGGCTGGGCCCCAGTTCCCCCAGTTTTCGTTGGGGGAGCCTGCATGGCTGGTGCTGGCGTTTGCGCTGCCGCCGCCGGAGGTGATCTGGAAAACGCCGCCGTCGATCCGCAGTACGGTTTCCGCCTGAATGCCGTCTGTTCCTGCGATGATTTGGAAATCCCCGCCTGCAATGTAAACAAAGCCCCGGCCGGTATCCTCCGCGTTGCTGGACTGGATGCCGTCTGTTCCCGTGTTCAGGATAAATGTGCCGTCTGCAATTTTTACGCAGTCTTTTCCATACAGCCCGCCTCTTGCCGCAGTAATGTCATAGGTGCCGCCGGTGAGGATGAGATCGTCCTTGGAAACCACCGCGTGCTTGTATTCAGCGTTTACCGTCAGCTTTCCCGAACCGTTGAGGGTGAGGTCTGCGCGGCTGAAGATCACGCCGTCCACGTTGCCGTCTTCCTCGGAAAGATTGTAGACCGCGCCGCCGGAAAGCGAATTTTCCGAGCCTTCCGCAAGAGTGACGAAAACCTTATCTGCCGAGCGGATGAACAGCGCCGCGTGGTCCTCGCAGAAAATGGACGCGCCGTTCAGAACGAGCTGGACCTTTTCGCTGTCCGATACGTCGACAACGATCCGGCCGTTTTGAAGCGTCCCGGATATCAGATAGGTCCCTTCCTGGGAAATGGTGATGACGCCGTCCGCATAGGAAGCGCCGCTTCCGCTTAACGATACGGTATCTCCGCTCAACGTGATTTTCACCGCCGTACTTTCGTCATAGCCGACATCGAGGTCGCGGGAAGAAAATTCCATATCGATTTCATCGGCGGAAACCGCGTTGGCCGCGGCGGTGGAGCCGCCGGATGAAGCATCCCCCTGCGAGGAGCCCGCAGGGGAAGAGCCGCACCCTGAGGAGAGCAGAAGGATGGCCGCCAGAAGGATGGCCGTCCATGGTTTCTTCATCATAATTCATCCTTTCCAAACGAGGTTTTTGCACAGGAAATTTCCAGATTTCCGTTGCGGCACCGGAGCTCGTCGATCAGCTCTTTTTCTTTTCGAATATCCCGAAGCACGATCCGGTAGGTCAGCTTATACAGGCTGCCCATATTGGCGGTTTTGACCTGCTGGAGCTCGGCGGAAGAGGTATACTGCTCAAATAAATCATCGAACACTCCGTTGTAATCGAGGCTTTCCGGAATGGTGATATGCAGTTCCTTTGCGGCTTTGGGGGATTCCCCGAAGGAGGTGAGGGTAAACATGAGGTTCACGCCGCCGAGAATGAGCACAAATACCGCCGCCGCGGCAAGATAGCCCATGCCGGTGGCGAGCCCTACCGCCATGGCAAGGAAGATGCTGGCGATTTCCCTTGCCGTTCCGGGAACGGAGCGGAACCGCACGAGGCTGAACGCACCCATGACTGCCACGCCGGTACCGAGGTTGCCGTTGACCAGCATGATCACCATCTGGACGATGGCGGGCAGGAGCGCCAATGTAACCACAAAGCTTTTGCTGCAGCTATTGCGGAACATGAACAGCATCGCGATGATGACTCCGAGCAGAATGGAGGCCGCGGTGCAGAGGAGGAATCCGCTCACGGAAAAGCCGGAAGCGGCGTCGGACGGCAAAATGCTTGCAAAAATTTGTTTAGGCACAGAAAACAGCTCCTTTCTCCTGCTTTTCTTCCAGGGAAGCGAGATAGGCGTTTCCGTATTTGGAATAGGATGCGGGATAAACCTGATATTCATCCAGCAGGCGGGCTAGCCACAGGGGCATGCTGCCCGGGATTTTGACTTCCATAATGCGCTGGCCGGGCTGCAGGAGCTGCCGCCCCCAGGCGCCTGCGGAGAGGTCGAGCGCATCCTCGCGCCAAAGGATGCGGCTGTCGAAGGTGATGCGAAGATTTGGGTTTTCCGCGCAGATGGCTGCAATCCGGTCGTAGGAAAGGAACATGGCGGGGGCAAGGCGGGGGTAATAGCCGAGCACCCAGCCGATTTCCTTTTCGATCTGCGTTTTCCGCCCGGCGCTTTCCCCGCAGTTTAAAAAGCGTTCCGCCTCCTGCAGGGGCATACCGATGCGCCGTTTATAAACAACGCCCTTATACTTCTTTTTCAGCTCCACGAATACGGCGGCGTCCTTTTGCGGAACGCCATAACTTCTCAGACGGAGCTTTTCCTTATAAACCGGTTTTTCGAGAGACGTTCGGATCAGCCGGTGATCGGGTGTATCGTAATAAATATTGCAGACGGTGGTGTTTCCGTACCGGTCGGGTTTCATATACTCCTGAAGCCGTGTAAAGAGCTCGCGGAATGTGCCGCCATCCAGCAGGTATTTTTTTTCATACCGCTTGAAAACATCCTGGTATTCTTTCATGCATCTTGCCTCCTTTATTGTCTGGAGCGGGATGCCCCTTGTGTTCTTTCCGGGTTTCAGTATACCGGCCGGACTTAAATTGAACTTTAAGAAAACCGTGGATATTTTTCTGTGATTTTGTAAACGTTTTGTAAAAAACGAAAAATGCCCGGCAGCAGGGGGCTGCCGGGCGACACAGATCATTTTTATTTTTCCGGACGAGCGGGGAGAAGGGGGAGGGAAACTTCAAAGCAAATGGTTTTTTCATCCGGGCTGCGGGCGAAGATTTTCCCCCGGTGAGCTTCCGCCACTGCTTTTGCCACAGAAAGGCCGATGCCGTAACCGCCGGTCTCGCGCGAGCGGGAGGAATCGGCGCGGTAAAAGCGGCCGAAGAGAGCGTCGAGATTTTCCGGGATGCTGTCGCTCTCGTTCTGTACGCAGAGCCTGGCGTGCTTTCCATGGGCCTCCAGCGTGATCTCTATTTCGCTTCCCTCGGAAGAGTATTTGACCGCGTTATCGAGCAATATGGAAACCATACGCCGCACGCCGCCTTCCTCGCCGTTTATTTCGATTCCCGGCCGGATGGAATACCGAAGGCGTTTCCCTCGGCTTTCCGCCAGCGGCTCGAAGGAATGCACCGTTTCCTCCACGGCATCACTGAAAAAGAATGGGGAAAACACGAGCGTTACCCTATCCTCATCCATGCGGGAGAGCATCAGAAGGCTCTGCACGAGATCGCCGAGACGCGTTGCCTGGTTGCGGATGCTTTTCGTCCATTCCGATTCGCCTCCTGTCAGCTCCAGCACCTCCGTGCTGGCGGAGATGATGGCGAGCGGCGTTTTGATTTCATGGCTTGCGTCTGTAATGAATTGTTTCTGCTTTTCCATGCTCTCGATGACCGGGCGGATAGCCCGGCGGGAGAGCAGGGTGATGAGGAGAAACATCACGAGAAGGGTCGCCGCCGCAATGCCGAGAGACAAGAGCAGCAGGGAAAAGGCGTTTTGCAGCTCCGGGCCGCGGTCGATGAAAATAATCAGCGAGCCGTAGCTGCGCTCCGTCCGGAGATATTTATACTGGTCGATATATCCGCTTACCCGTTTCCGCTCCAGGGCCTCCTGCGCGTAATCCTGCGCGCTCGAGGAACTGACGGCCGCGATATGGCCGGTATCGATTTGGCGGACAGCTCCATCTTCCGAAGCCTTCGCGGTAAAATACCGCGTTTCGAAGGGGGTTTCGGGGGTCATATGCGGGCCGATGGGATTCCCCTCCTGCTTCGGCGGCCGGGCTCTCTCTGCCGCCGGGAACTTTCCTTCGTTTTCGGCAAGCAAGGTCAGAAGAGCGTCGGCCTTTTGGTCCAGCTGATAAAAATGGATGCCGTTCACCGCGCCGAGAATGATGAGGAGGATCAAAAAAAGGGAACCCATGGCGATGATGATGAATTTTTTTTGCAGACGTTTAATCATCGTGTGCCTCCAGGCAGTACCCCACGCCGCGGACGGCTTTGATCTGCACCCGGGAATGCAGCGCCGTGAGCTTCTTGCGCAGGGAAGAGATGTATACCCAGACGACGTTGATTTCCGCGTCGGAATCGTATCCCCAAACCCGCTCCATCAGTTGCTCAGTGGAATAGAGGCGGCCGGGACTTCGAAAGAGCATCTCGAGGATTTGAAAGTCCTTGCTGCCGAGGCGGATGCACCCCTTCGGGCCGGAAAGCTCAAAGGTGGCTTTGTTGAGGGAGAGGTCGCCGTATTCGAGAATATCCGGGCAGTATTCCGCGCGCCGCCGGGTCATGGCTCGCACCCGTGCCAGCAGCTCCCCCATGGCAAAGGGCTTTGGCAGGTAATCGTCCGCACCGCAGTCCAGCCCCAGAATACGGTCGTTTATTTCCGCGCGCGCGGTCAGCATGAGCACCGGCGTGGAAACACCCCGGGCCCGGAGCTCTTTTACAACCTCCAGGCCGTCCTTTTTCGGCATCATGATATCTAAGATGATACCGTCGTAATTTTCCGAGAGGACATAGGCAAGAGCATCGGCGCCATTGTAAACGGCGTCCACGGAATAGTGGTGATGCTTTAAAATCTCCGTCAGAGCACGGGAGAGCTCCTTTTCATCCTCCGCCAGCAAAAGCCGCACAGATTCCACCGCCTTTCAGAAATATTATAGCACAGGCCACTTAAAATCAGGTTAAATTTTTTGACGAAAAAGCTCCGGTAATGAGGAAACTCATTACCGGAGCCGCAGAGTGTTCTTTCAGAAGCTGCTGTGGAATCAGTCTTCTCCCTGCAGGGCATCATAGCCCCGCTCGCCCGTGCGGACACGGACCACGTCTTCCACATCGTAAACGAAAATCTTGCCGTCGCCCACGCTGCCGGTGTAAAGGGCTTTGCGGGCGGTGTCGATCACATCCTGTACCGGAACCTTGCTGACAACAACCTCTACCTTTACCTTCGGCAGAAGCTTGACACTGTCCAGCTTAACGCCACGGTAATAGGAGTCGTGGCCCTTCTGGACGCCGTAGCCCAGCACCTGGGTTACCGTCATACCGCTGACGCCGATGGAGTTCATGGCCTCCTTCAGAAGTTCAAAACGTTCCTGACTGAAGACCATCGCGATTTTAGTCATCTTGACAGCCTTGCCGTCCTCTGTAATTACAGTACCTTCTCCAGGCAGGTGCGTTTCAGGAACTGCGGCTTCCATGGTGACATCATGAACGGAAGAGCTGGATTCACCGGCGAGGATTTCGGGGACAGAGGAAACCGGCATAAAGTCTGCATAAGAGCTTGCAAGGCCGTGCTCGGTCACATCCAGGCCGCGGATTTCCTCTTCCTTGCTGGCGCGCAGGCCAATCGTCTTTTTGATGACGAAGAATACAATGGTCATGGTAACCGCAACCCAGGCAATTACCGTTATGACGCCAAGCGCCTGCATGCCGAAAAACTTGAACCCGCCGCCGTAAAAGACGCCGGCATTTTCACCAACAACACTGAGCTCATGCTTAGCAAACAGGCCGGTGAGCAGGGTGCCGGTGGCGCCGCAGAGTCCGTGGACGCCGATGGCGCCGACGGGATCGTCGATCTTGAGGACCTTATCCACAAACTCAATGCCGAATACAACCACAAAGGATGCGGCGAGGCCGATGAAGAATGCGCCGACCGGGGTAACGGTATCGCAGCCCGCAGTGATGGCAACGAGGCCGGCCAGGGCGCCGTTGAGCGTCATCGAAACATCCGGCTTCTTATAGCGGACCCAGGTGATGACCATAGTGGACACCGTTGCGACCGCTGCGGCGAGGTTGGTGGTCATGAAGATATTGCCGGCGGAGGCAATCGCACCGTCGCCGGTCATGGAAACAGTGGAGCAGCCGTTGAAGCCGAACCAGCAGAACCACAGGATAAACACACCGAGAGCGCCGAGAGTCAGGCTGTGGCCGAGGATCGCCTTCGGCTTGCCGTTTTTATCGTACTTGCCGATACGCGGCCCGAGGATTTTAGCGCCGACCAGAGCCGCTACGCCGCCGACCATGTGTACTGCCGTGGAGCCGGCGAAATCGTGGAAGCCCATCTGGGCAAGCCAGCCGCCGCCCCAGATCCAGTGACCCGAAATCGGGTAAATGACCGCGCTGATCACGGCGCTGTAAATGCAGTAGGCGGAGAATTTCGTGCGTTCCGCCATGGCGCCGGATACGATGGTTGCGGCCGTTGCACAGAACACGGTCTGGAAGATGACGAAAGCCCAAAGGGGAACGCCGGACGGTAAAATGGCGGAATAATCGCCCAATATTGTGGGGTCAAAACTTCCGATCACGGCGTTGTTCAGCAGCGTGTTGGTGCCGAACATGATGCCAAATCCCAGCAGCCAATAAATAGGAGTGCCGATTGCAAAGTCCATCAAATTTTTCATAATGATGTTGCCGGCGTTTTTGGCACGCGTAAAACCGGTTTCCACCATTGCAAAGCCCGCCTGCATAAAGAATACAAGCGCCGCTCCGATCAACACCCACATGGTGTTTACAGACGAGAATACCTGTTCCATAGTGATCCCTCCAATTTGCTTACTTGCGATACATGGCCGTGTAATGCAAAAAAGAAAAGGCAAAGG
>CAUBKG010000035.1 GCA_958436475.1 uncultured Clostridia bacterium | reverse complement strand
ATTTGTGTAATTTTGGCGGTATGCCTGTGCGTTCTGCTGTGCACGGGGTGCGGGAGAAAAGAGCCGGTACAGGACTTAAACTGCACCTATCCGCACGATTCATCCATACCGCTGAGTGCACCGAAAGACGAGGTGGTAAGCAAGTTCGGCCTCACCTACCATTCGGAATATGGAGACTATACCAGCGACAGCGCGGTATCTATTGACGGGCACGAGTTTTCCCTCCTTTGCGCGTTTGACGAAAGCGGCCGGATGTACAAGGTGGAATATACGCTGATCCAGGCGGAGGAATCAAAAAACGATATATATTTTCAATTGGAAGACAAGTATAAAGGCGTTTACGGAGACGGTATCAATGTTCCGGCCGACGATACGGTAAGGCGGGGAAACGAGTGGTACCCGGCAAAGTCGGAGGAGGAAGCATACAAAATGAGGCTCACGCACGAGCTGGATACCTCCGTGAATGAGGAGCCGTTTCTGCGCCTGAAGATTTACCGGCTTGCCAAGAAGGGGACGGGACACACGGGGGGCCGCCCGGGCACCTACCCGCACGACCGGACGATGCCGCTCAATGCGCCGCAGGACAAGGTAGTGCGTGAATTCGGTTTGGAATATAATTTAGAATATAAATTCTACAACGGCGGCAAAAGGATGGACATTGACGGCTGTGAATTTGGGTATAACTGTGGTTTTGATTACAACGGGAGGATGTATTGCTGCCAATACATGCTATATTCTACGGAAGGCCCTGAAAAGTTTTTTGGCCCGATTGCCGCGCGGCTGGACGATACATACGGGCGGGGAAAGGCATATGAAAATCCAAGGATAGAAACAATTGAGGGGCTCGAGTGGCAGGTTTCCCTATCCGATTCGGAAACATACAGCATCCGGCTGACGCGCGAGGTCAGCATACTGAATGAGGAGGAATCCGATATATTCCTTCGCGTTGATCGGCTCACCGCGAGCGGGCAGGATTACCTTCCCGGCAAGAATGAGCTGGATTCGTGAGGGGGAAGGGCGCCGGGGAACGAAAAACGGAGGGATATGAATGAAACGGGCTATTTGTGTAATTTTGGCGGTTTGCCTGTGCCTGCTGCTGTGCACGGGGTGCGGAAACAAGGCCAAGGTGGAAAACGGGAAGATACTGACACCATCAGAAGAATTCACAAAGCTTTTCAACAAAAACCTAAACAAAGATTATGAGAAGCTCGGGGAGTTTTATACTTGGAAGCCAGAAAGATACCCAAAATGGTTTGAGAAGGACTTTAGTAGTGTTAACAGAGGCGTGGATTTCTCTTTCGTGCTAAGGGACGGCACCGATGAAATTGCGGCAATTTATTTAAGTTCCTTCCGGCACGAGGAAATCAGGGAATATACCGCGGCACTGCTGAAGACCCTTGGGGAGGATAAGGAGACGATTGAGGATATTCTAAACGAAATGGAAAAAAACGTTCATAGTTCTTTTCTTCGGGAAAGCAGAGGACTGACATATTCCTTAGGTGATACAATTTCTCATGTTTATACCTCGGAGTGGGTTGAGCACTTAAAAAGCGACGGATCTTCTCTCTAACGTTGGTAGAAGAGCGGCAGCAGGAAGCGAAAGACAGGAGCACTCCGGCAAAATAATACCGGGGTGCTTTTTCATGCGTGGAAGAGCAAGGCTGCTGGATTTTTGAGGAACAGCCCATATGAAAAGCGGTATAGCATAAACAGATACCAAGCTTACGTTTAAAAGCACACTGCATTTGCAGTGTGCTTTTCTTATACGAAAAAATTAAAGGAGATGGCGTGACTGATGGATTACAACGCAAGGTATTTCCAGCGGGATATGCGTACCGGCACCCCCTTTTATGTAGACGGGGAAGACGTGTACGACCGCTACAATGCCGACCTGATCGAGTTTTCCGTTTCCCAGGGAAAGCTCAAGTCCGATTACTGGGTGGCTGCGGGGAAAAGCAGCTTTGAGCAATTTGGAGTGGAAATCGAGCCGAAGGAGGCGGAGGCGTCCTTCTATGTGGGGGGACCATCGGCAGAGGAGGCACAGATCAACGTATCCGGTCTGCAGAACGCGCTCAGCCGGTGTGTTTTGATCCCGGATGACACGCGGTTCGAATACCCTGCGGTTCTGACCTCGTTTTCCTGCAAGGCCACCGGCGTGGAGCCCTATTATCTTGTGACCGCATCATTTGCCGTGGTGCGGAGGCTGCCGCTGAGAGAAGTGATATTTCACTCGGGAGGGACCCTTTCCGGGTCATTTTTCAACCCCGGAAACACGGAATCGGGGCTGCGACTGGAAATCACTTCCGGGGAGGACATCGGCTCCGTATACGTTGCGGGAATCGTGATTCACAATCTGGAAGCCAATGTGCCGTTTCTTATCGACGGCATTGCCGGAACGGTTACCTCAGGAGGAATCAATCGCTTTTTGGATACGAATCTGATCAGTTTTCCGAAGGCAAGCCCCGGGGAAAATACCATATCGATTTATGGCGACGTTCAGGTAAAGGCGTCCTTTTATCCTGTTTTTTTGTGAGGTGAAACCATATGCTGACAATTTACAGCCCTGACCAAAGCAGCGCCGTGCCGCTCTCCATCCCGGACGACAAGTGGTTTGTGGTGCATAAATACAACGGGAAGGACACGCTTTCCTTCGACATCTCGCCGGAGCACGAATGCTACCCGCTGATCGGCGAGGAGATCCGGATCGGCACGGCGGAGAACCGGTATATCATAAAGGATATTGACGAGCATGGCGGAGTGGCCCAGATAGACTGCGAGATCGACATCGACGACTGGCGTAAAAGAGTGTGGAAGGAATACCGTGCCGAAAACCTGCTGCTTTCGGAGCTGCTTACACAGATATGCCCCGAGGGCTGGAAGATTTCCGGCGCGGGCGTATCCAACAAGCGTATGACGCTGGAAGCCTCCGGTGGCAAGCCGCTGGAAGCGGTTACCGCAGAGGCGATCCTTTACAAGGCGGCCGAGCTTTATGACATAACGGTGAATTTCAATGCGAAGAGCCGCACCCTTCTTGTGATCGATCCCGATTCCTACACGCCGTCCGGCGAGTTCCTACTCTCTGGCCTTAACCTCCGCAGCGTCGGGTTCAACGGAAGCTCCAAGGGGTTTGCCACCCGGCTCTATGCCTGGGGAAAGGACGATATCACTTTTGCCTCGGTGAACGGGGGAAAGGAATATGTGGAGGATAACTCCTATTCCGACCGGGTGATTTCCATCGGCTGGAAGGATACGAAATGCACAACGCCCACAGAGCTTTTGGCGGCGGCCAGGAAAAAACTCAAGGAGCTTGCCTTCCCTTCCCGTTCGTATGAATGCGACGCTGCCAACCTGTATGGAGACATCTGGCTTTACAAGGCCGTGACGCTTCTGGACGGCCGGCGCAAAACGCGTGTGAATCACCGGGTGATCGAATACAAGGAATACCCTGCGCGGCGGGATAAGGATGTGGTGACGCTTTCCGCCTCCTCGCCGAGGATCGAAAGCTCCATCCAAAAGGTTTACGACGATTTAAAAAACACCAGCGCACAGACGAAATCTGAGCTCCAGACCGAGATAGACCGCGCAACAGGCCTCATGACCGGAGCCGCGGGCGGGCATGTGGTGATACGCACCATCAACGGCGTGCCGGAGGAAATCCTTATTATGGACGCGGCCGACATGAGCACTGCACAGAAGGTATGGCGGTGGAATGTTAACGGCTTTGCCTTTTCCCGCAACGGCGTGAGTGGCCCATACACCACCGCCATTACCATGGACGGCAAAATCGTGGCTGATTTTATCCTGGCCGGAACCTTGAGCGCAAACCTGGTTCGGGGCGGTGTGCTGCAGTCTCAGAACGGGATGCTGCGGTTTGATTTGAATGGATCCGCCCTTTATATGTATAACAGCGATGGTACTACTTCTATGAAGTTTGATAATACAGGCCAGCACTTCTTTGAAAAAGGAGATTATCTGGGAAAAGCCGGGACCAATCAATTGAAGGATTATCCGTCTATGAAAGGGATCGAATTTGATCTCGATACACGAGGAAATTACATGTGCTGGGCGTGCAAAAAAAATCCGGGAGACGATGTTTATACCATCATGCTTTCATACGCCAGGCCGGGAACAAGCGGGCTCGACAGCAATCTGAGCGTCGGCTGTGATCTGAATATGAGGGGGCACTCCATCAACAGCGTCAGAAATCTGGTGTATTGCTCTTCTCCCGGTTCTCCCCACGCACTGGAATACATATCAGGCAAGCAGTATGTCCAGCTCCTTGTGAATTACGGAACGGAAAGCCAGTTCGCAAAGGGGATAACGACGTGGGATTCCGACGGCAGGCTCAAAAAAAATATTGCGCCGTCTGCCCTGTGTGCGCTCGACGAGCTGATGAAGTGGAAACATCGGACATTTGAGTGGAAAAACAGTGGGGAAACAGAGGCCTGCGGATATATTGCCCAGGAAATGGAGGAGGTGAATCCCGCATATGTGCTGAAGGTCGGCGAGGAGGGGAACGAAGTCTACCAGATGGATGAGCGGCGGCTGATCCCCGTGATGTCCAAGGCCATACAGGAGCTGAAAGCGGAGGTGGATGCGCTCAAATCCCGGATGGATACCTTGGCACCGGCGCTTCCCGGGAACCCTGCGCCTCTCTCTGCACCGGCGGCGGAGGAACAAATCCGGCAGTATGAGGAGACGCTTATTACCGAGTGCATCGATCCTATTCCGCCGAAGCCGCCCATCCAAATCAAACAAAAAAAGGAGAACGATGAAAATGCCTGAAAACTGCATCAAACTCAATCTTGACACCAACCAGCGCATCCATAACGGGACGCGTTATGCCAAACAGGGGGACGCGGGCAGCAGGAGGCTGGAGGTGACTGTGACGTGCGACTCGGCCCCGGTGGATCTCACCGGATGCCGGGCCGTTTTTTATGCCAAAAAGCCATCCTGGAAGGGGGTATACAACGACGCTTCCATCATCGACGCCGCAAACGGCGTGATTTCGGTGGAACTTACCGACCAAACGCTGGCAGAGGCAGGCCGCCTGCAATGCGAGATCACCATATACGGCCCGGAAAATTCGGTTTTATCCACGCTGTGCACGGATGAGATACTGGTATCCCCGACCGTGAGGGACGACGAAGCGATTGAAAGCACCAATGAATTCACAGCCTTGACCCGCGCGATGAGTGAGGTGTCGGATGCTGCGGGCCGCGCGCAGGCGCAGGCGGACGCGGCCGAAGCCGCCGCGGATAAGGCAGCGGAGATATATCATCAGATCCTCTCTGACCTCGAGGCGGGAAACCTGAAGGGAGACAAAGGTAACACGGGCCCCACCGGCCCCACCGGGCCGCGCGGGTTCCCCGGCGGCGTTGCCCGGATGCGCACGCTTTCCCTGCCCTGCACGGTGCCCATTGGCGCCGAAGAGGAAACGCCCGCTTCGGTCCGACTGGAGGACTACGACGGAGAGGATACCGTTACCATCGTAAGCATGGGGCTCAACCTGTTTGATCCGAAAACGGCGGCGGAGTGGAGCACGGCCAACAGCTCGAAAACCGTTATCGACAGAGTGACGGAAGACGGGGCGATCCATATCACCTGCAAGGGCTCGGGAGCAACGGTCACGACGCCGGTCATTGCGCTTTCTGTAAACCAACCATATACCATCACGCGGGAAGTTTCAAATTCCTCGGTCAGCACCGGAACGTTCAGTATTATCGAATGCGACGGGGAGTCAGGAACGGAAGGGGCTGTGATATTCAGCCACAACAATAATGCAACCGCCCAGCGGTCTTACCTTTTTACCGCCTCCTGCCCGTACATTAAAATTAAATGGACGGCTATTTCGGCCATATACGGTGATGCGGAGATCCGTTATGAAATCAACGAGGGAAACCCTTATGATCTCCCGGAAAATGCCGAGGGAACCGATCTGGGCCTTTCCCTGAAGCCATATCAGTATACGGAGAGCACTTGCGCTTCCGGAGGCATTGAGATACCGGTATATGCAGGAGGAAGGCTCTTATATCGTTCCGGCAGGGGAGCGGCCTGTACCGCCCGGGCCGAGGTGAAAACAGGCGATGTGACGTTGCTGGAAACGACACTGGAGGAGGGAGTTGACCTCGTTGAAATTGACCGGCATGACGGACGCGTGCTTTCCGGGCTGAGCGAGGCTGTGATTACCGCCGGGCGTGCGGGAGAAGTGTCCCATAGCGTTATGAGGCGTTATGCGCCGGGAACGAAAAGGATCTCGGAATATGCGGCGGATATCGGCGTGGGCGGGAGCCTTCAGCCGGGAGATACGATTACAATTAAAGGAGCGTAACACAATGATGGAATACGGACGCAAGCTCAAAAACGGAACCTATATGGACGAAGAAGCGGCGGAATACGGCAGGGCGGCGGAAAAGGCGCTTCGCCCGCCGGAGGCCGCAAAAGAAATAGACGAGCCGTTCCTGCGCTGTGCGGGAATCCTCATCCCGAAGGGGGTGAACCTCGTGGACAACAGCCGGATCCGATATGGCCTCGACCTGGACGCGGCCGGAAACGTGATCCGGTGCAGCCAGTACGGCAACAATCCGAAAAAGTATGCGGTGCTCGATTATATCCCGGTGGAGCCGGAGACCTCCTATCATTTGAGATATCTATCCAATTTTGGATATGGAATTCATCCTCCACGATATGCGGAGCTGGATGCGGACGGAAACGTGGTAAACCTTTCCGCCTTCGAGGGCCAGAGCACCATGCTCACCACAACGGCAGATACAAGATACCTGCGCCTGCCGTGGATCGACCAGCGCGAGGCGGAGAGTGAGAGCAAGATCCAGCTTGCAAAGTCGGACGTGCCGGTGGATTACCATGAATATGAAGGACTGCACCTTAATCCTAAATGGCTACCGAAAAGCTCGGGCATTTCGGGCAAACGCTGGGCCGCCTGCGGCGACAGCATCACCGCCGGATACGGCTTCACGGTGGGAGACAGCACACTGTTCCCGGAGGGGGAACGGTATGCGGCGGAGGTGCGAAAAAAGCTCGGTATTACCGAGCTCGTGTATGCAAGCTCGGGCGCCGCATATATGACGCGGGAGGGCATCACCATCCCGACGATGTATGAGCAGGTGGAGGCGGCGTCCGCGGAGATCGACATTTTGACCATCCTCGGAGGCACGAACGACAATTACGACGGCAGCACGGATACGGACAGCACCGACCGCACCACCTTCGCGGGCGCAGTGAACGCCACTCTGCGGCTGGCGAAGCTCAAGCACCCGTATATCCCGATTATCGTCACGACCATCCTGCCGCGGCAGACTTCCGGCGCGGGAAATGAGTCCATCCTCCATAAAAACAGTATCATAAGGCAATGCGCCGCGAAATACGGCATTCCGGTGCTTGACCTGTATAACGCCGGGCTGATGCCGCAGGCGCTGGACGCCGAGCTTACGGCGGCCGGAAAGGAGCCGCTGTATGCGGACGGCCTGCATCCCTCCGCCGCGGGCCATCAGGTGCTGGCGAAGATTTTTGCCGGTGAGATCAGGAAATATCTTGCATAAGGGGAGACGCGCCGATGGAAGAGATAAATATTATGCTGGAGCGCCATGACCAGCATATCAAATCCCTTCAGCACCAGGTGGACGACCTGCGGCCCATTGTAACGGAGATCCGCACCATCAGCGCGACCCTCGTGCAGCTCACCACCGAGCTCAAGCACACCAATGAGCACCTGGAGCAGCATGAAAAGGAAATCAAAAAGCTTTCGGAACAGCCCGCCCGCCGGTGGGATCTGGTGGCTACCACCGTGCTTACGGCAATGGTGTCCGCAGGGGTCGGTTTTCTCTTTTCTCAGATTTTTTAATATGATGTATGATAGGAAGCCGGTGCTTTCCGGCTTCCGGACCGGAAGGAGGTGTATGGTATGGAAAACATTTCGGAGATACTGAAGGAATTTATCCGCCCCGAGCTGGTCGTTTTGATTCCCGTTTTGTTCCTGATCGGAGCCGGGCTCAAAAAAGCCGAATGGGTAAACAACAAGTGGATCCCGCTGCTTCTCGGCGCGTTCGGCGTGGCGCTTTCCCTTGTGTATATGGTATCGGTGAGCACGGTTACCTCCGTTCAGTCGGCAATGGCGCTCCTCTTTAGCGGAGTAACGCAGGGTATTTTATGCGCCGGTGGAAGCGTATACGTCCATCAGCTTTTCAAACAAAGTAAAAAGGAGAATTAGGCAATGGAAATCATTGATGTATCGAAGCACAACGGCACGATAGATTTTGCAGGCGTAAAAGCGGCGGGGGTGGAGGGCGTGATGCTCCGCGCCGGATATACCGGCTGGGGAAGCTATTCCTTAAATGAAGACCCGCTATTTGAAAACAATTACGCCGACGCCGCTGCCGCGGGCCTGCATGTAGGCGCTTATTATTATAGCGCGGCCGATACGGCGGAACGGGCAAGGGCCGAGGCGGAATTTTTCCTGGATCGGCTTTCCGGGAAAACATTCAGCCTGCCGGTGGCGTTCGATGTGGAAAACAACGAGCGGCAGGGAGGGCTTTCCGTTCCCGCGCTGACCGATGTGGCCTGCACGTTTTGCGAGGCGGTAGAGCGGGCCGGCTACTTTGTGAGCATATACGCGAGCAAGCACTGGCTCGAGACCAAGCTGGACTGGAACCGGATCAGCCGGTACGACGTCTGGCTCGCCCAGTGGAGCGAGAAGCCCAGCTATTCGAAGCCATTCGGCATGTGGCAGTATACGTCCGGCGGCGAGGTGGAAGGCGTAGCCGGCCGGGTGGACCGGAACAAGGCCTACCGGGATTACCCTTCCATCATCCGCGAGGCCGCGCTGAACGGCCACGGGCAAGCCGGAACACAGCCTCCGGCGCCCGCATCCAAATACCATTTGGGGGACCATGTGGTGTTTTCCACCTGCTATAAGAGCAGCACGGATCCTATCAGCGAGGCCATCACGGCGGATAAAATGCTCCGCAATCACGGAACAGTCACCCGCATCCTTGCAGGGGCGCGCAACCCGTATCTGCTGGATGACGGCCTCTGCTGGGTGAACGACGGAGACATCCGCGGCTACTACGGCGGCGCGCCCGATTCCGCCGGCGCGATCCGGGTGGGAAGCCGCGTGAAGATCAAGGCGGGGGCAAAATCCTATGAAGGAAAGAGCCTCGCCTCGTTTGTTTACGGAAGAACCTATACGGTGGATGAGCTCAAAGGCGACCGCGCCGTGCTCGACCGAAAGGGGATCGACACGGCGGTGAAAACATCCGACCTGACGGCGGTGTAACAGCCCGCAGGAAACCTCAAAAAGGCCCGGGAATTTTCCCGGGCCTTTTTTTATGCTTGGTTGAAACGGGGCACGTTATCTGATTTCCGGTTCCAAATGGTCGAACTCCGGGGTGGAAAAGAATTCCCCGAGGGTGATGTCCAGGCCATCGCACATTTTTTTGATGGTTCTCAGCTTGGGATCCAAGCTTTTACCATAAAGAATATTTTTGATGCTGGACGGAGGAAGAGCAGAAAGTGTTGCAAGCTTGTTTATGCTGATTTTCCGTTGGCCGCAAAGTTCAAGAATACGGTTGCGTACCGCTTTTACTGCATCCATAGCGACGCCTCCAAATCGTTTCTGGTTTTAGAATAGACGATTTGAATGGACTTTATAGGCTATGTATGCTACTATTAGGCTATGAATAGCTTATGGAGGCAAAGGGATATGAAAGATCAAACCTGCTGTTTTACCGGGCACCGCGAGATACCGCCGAAGGAAGTCCCCGCGCTCCGCCGAGCCCTCCTGGAAACGGTGGAAGGCCTCGTCCGGCAAGGGGTTTTATACTACGGCACCGGCGGGGCGCGCGGCTTCGGAAACGCCAGCGGCGCAGGCTGTTCTACGCCTGAAACGGAAATACCCCTGCATCCGGCTGATACTCGTTCTGCCCTGCCTTACCCAGACAAAGGGATGGCCCCGGCGGGAGGCCCGCCGATACGAAGCCATCCGCCGGAAGGCCGATAAGGTGGTATATGTTTCGCGCGAGTATGAAAACGGGTGCATGCAGAAGCGCAACCGGCATCTGGTGGAGCACAGCGGAACATGCGTGTGCTACTGCACGCGCGGAACGGGCGGAAGCGCATACACGAGGCGGTATGCGGAGGAGCAGGGTCTGCGGATAATCGAGCTCAACGGGTGCAGGAAAAGGAAGCCAAAATAAAAAATTGCCGCGGACGATATCGTCCGCGGCAATGTGGTGACCCATCGGAGATTCGAACTCCGGACACCTTGATTAAAAGTCTACAAATAAAACAGCCAAAACCCAATTGTATCAATGCATGTAAAATTAAAATGACTTGCATTTGACTTGCACTTGGTTTTCGTCCGCAAGGTAATCATCTAATTTGTACATGGATCGCTGTTTAAACACTTGGTCGAGGTGGGTATAGATTTGCAGGGTCGTTTTTATGTCGGCGTGGCCTAACTGCTCCTTTGCTGTCAATACATCTATGCCAGACAGGTAGAGCAGCGTAGCAAAAGTATGCCGGAGCCAATGCGCCGTAATTTTGGGTATCGTCAGCGGTATGGCCTTTGGATGGTGCTTGCTGTACACTTGGGCTACTCCTCCGTGCTGGAGGTTTAGGGTGATAAGATAACTGTCCCACATACTTTTCCACGCCTGCTCTGTCATCATTACCCCCTTTGCGGATGGGCAAACTAAAAGGTTATCCTTTTGTTTGCCGCGGAGGAAATCACAGAGCCGCTTGGGGATATATACAACACGCATACCGGATTCCGTTTTTGTCATGTTTTTTACCTTTGGCTGATTATGAATAAACTCCACTGATTTATTGATACGGATGGTTCCTGCGTCCAAGTCAATATCGGGCCACGTAAGCGGGATGACTTCGCCGCGCCTTAATCCGGCATACATCATAATCATAGCAGCCGTTTGCGCGCGATGCTGCGTATTAATTATCCATCCCTGTTCTTCCAGCGTCAGAGCCCGCCGTTGGCTCCTCGGCGCGTTGTCAGGTGTTTTTACAGCGCGAGCGGGATTGTACGCGATCACGCGGTTATCTATCGCCAAGTCAAATATCTGGATAGCGGTCATGCGGATGTCACGCAAGGTCTTTTTTGCCGTTGGCTGCGATGTATTGGGGTTGCTTTCCGCAAGGTCTAAAATGATATTTTGGATATCTTGTGACCGTACCTTACCAACGGGAAAAGTATCAAGATAACGGCACAGATGCTTTGCGCAGGAGGCATAAGACACGTATTGACCGTGCGATACGGAGGACTGTTTTGTCTTTAGAAAACAGTCACACCAAAACCCGAAGGTATCACGCCCAGCGGATACGTCAAGCCCCTTGTGCAGTGCAAGCTTAACCTCTAAGGCTTTTTCGTCGGCCTCTTTTTGGGTTGCTCCGTATACGGTTTTATATTTCCGCTTGCCATCAACACGCCCCAAATATACCTGTACGGCAATCCTTCCATCGGCGCGGGTGGTGTTTTTCTTTTTTGCCATTATCAATCACCTTAACTTTATTGCGCCTGTATTTTGGCGATAAGGGCCTCCTGTAAAACCTTGGAGTAGTTGATGTTACGCTCATCGCAAGCAGTGTTGAGCCACGCCGGAAGAGTAAGAGTTTTTTTGACAGACTTGTCTCTGTGCAACTTTGCAAACTCGTCTAGGTTGACAAGGATTAGGTTGATAAAGGCCCCCTCGTCATCCAGGATAACCTTTTCCTTGGGCGTTGCATTCGGCAACGGTTCGCCGTCACGCAGCGAGGTAAAAAGATATTGCGCGCATGCCTCCTGTGCCATAGCCAGTGCATCCGCCAGATCGTCACCATAAGTAGCGAGGTCGTTTAAATCCGGGAAAACAACCGAGTAGCGTCCGTCTTCTTCCGGGTAAAAAACAGCAGGGTAAATATAGTTCACGACTATTCTCCTTTCAGTGTGCGGCGGGGGCTCTCATTTGAGCCCCGCCTGTTTAAGTATTGAGTTAACAACTCGTTTGGGGATGTCACCGGGATGATTCGGTATAGTGACTTTTCCGGTCTTGCTCGGATGCTTGTACTGATGGTGCGAGCCTTTTATATCAACTAAATACCAACCATCTGCAAGAATTATCTTTTCCATCTCCCGGAATTTCATGTTGTCTCCTCCTTACAATCATATTATAGTACGTGTTATACGTATTGTCAATACACAAAGCACGTATAATATGTACTTTGTATGAATGCACAAAAAACTTTTAAAAAGTTTGTACATTATTTCTGTTACCTTTTGCGAAAAAAACCGTCCTATTATATGAGGATATATTTCCGGAGATTATCCCATGTCCCAAGTCTGGGACACCACATGTTAATAGCTATTGACATCGCGTAACCCCGAAGTATAATAAACATATCGAACATATGTTCTGTAAGTTTTGGAGGAAAACAAAATGAATAAGAAAATCGTAAAATCAAATCCAATAAATTACAAGGACGAAGTCGTTTTTTTAATGGAGCAAAATAGCAGTGAATATTTTAAGCAATCGGTTTATGCGTATGCAAAGGCGCTACATAAAAAAATGGAAAAGCCTAAAAAGGTATAAACCGTTTGGAAAATCATGCATTGTGTGATAAAATAGAGTAAAAAGGAGGATTTAAAAATGGGAGCATTTTACGAACACGTAACTTGTGAAGTTTGTGGACGTCCAACGAAACTATCCAAATTGCAACATAAGGCATGGGGAAAATGGATTTGCCCTAAATGCTTTAGCGAGTGTTGTCGGCATGGGAACATAAAAAACATGTCAATCTCGGAACTGCAATACATTATCAAAAAAAGAGATGAAAACCAAACTGCGGTTGAATCTTTTGTACCAACTAAAGATTTGGGTGTTTTGAAAATTGATGAGCGTACAAAAACATGGATGGTGCAAAAAAGAAATGCAGTTGTACATAAATATAGCGACATAGCAAGTGCGGAACTTTTGGAAGATGGTCAAACTATAAGCACTGGTGGCCTCGGGATGGCGGCGGCAGGCGGCCTCCTTTTTGGAGGGGCCGGTGCAATCGTAGGTGCAACGAGAGGCAAAAGTTTAAAAACAAAGTGCAGCCGCCTGGAAATTAAAATAACACTTAAAACGTTGGAGCAGCCAACGGAAACAATCGTGTTTATTGGAGGCGGTGCGGAATTTAATAAAACGGGGCTAATTTATAGGACGGATTTTAAAACCGCCCAAGAATGCATGTCTGCATTACAAATTATGCAAGCAGACGCGGAAAAGGTGTCAGACAACGCGTCGTCAACAATGATGTGTGGATCACCGGCGGAAGAGATCGCAAAATATAAAAACCTTTTAGATATTGGAGCGATAACCGAAGAGGAGTATAATTTAAAAAAGGCGCAATTGTTACAATTATTATAATCAAATATTCTTTATCAAAGCCCTCCATAATGGAGGGCTTTATTTATAACAGAAAAGTGGCGGCCGGGAAACCGGCCGCTTTTTTATTTGTCTGCTAGATCATTGATGAGCTTGCGGATCGTCGCTTTTGTGGCATCATCCAGTCCCCAATATATGCGCAAGAGCCGCTTGATAAAGTCATCGTCCGATACCTGGATATCCACACAGATTTTTATAAACTCCTCATCCACGGAGAGCTCGTTGAACATCTCTCCTTCGCCGTTGCGGAGCCATCTCTCGCTAACATTAAATTCCCGGCAGATTAAGGAAACAACTGAATTGCTCGGCTCGTTACGGTCTGTTTCATAATTCGCAATAGTGTTTCTTTTCATTTTTATACGATCTGCAAATTCCTGTTGAGTTAGGTTTAAAAATTTCCGGAGTTGTTTTATACGTTCGTTCATGCCGATACCTCCCTATGTCAGTATAATAGCGTAAAAATGTGAGTGTGTCAACAAAAAAGTTTGAAACACACAAAAAACCACTTGACAAATGTGTGAAACAAGCGTATTATAGTCACAGAGGCAACAACAAAACCTCGAAAAAATGGAGGTGATGACATGAACAAAAAGACCGACCTCGAAAATATGTACAAAAAATTGAAATCTTTATCGCGCGAAGACCTGTTGTTTGTCGCCGGGTATCTCGAGCGGGCGGCAGAAGAAAAAGAAAAGCCTCCGGCAGCGCCGAAGGCCAGTTAAAAAAGAGCCCCTCAATAAAGAGGGGCTCGCAGGGAATCAGATTATGGTTTTGCGAGGGGCATCTTAACCTCAACTTTGGACGAAAAGTTATCAAACTCGGCGTAGTAATCGCCATCACCGTCGTACAGCAAATAAACAAAGGATTCCATCGTTGCGCCGCTGCGCATCTCCCCAGCATAGCTTATATCATCATCAAACAAAGTGCCTACTATATCTAGTTCGTTGCCCGACGGGCCAAAAAACTTGTAATAAAAAATATTAAGTGATTTTGTTTCGCCCGTTGTGTTTTTTAGCGTAATTGGTATCCTGATTGCCTCTTTACCGTTATGAGCACTAAACTCGTTGTCGATAGTGGAAAATCCGTAGACGGCGCCGAAAGTGATTTCCAGACCGTCAAAGGTAAAGGTATCGCCCAGCGTTACCTCTTGGGTCTTAGACGTTCCGCTTGAGCCACCAGAACCTCCCGGCAGCGAGAAGCAGGCAGAGCAGCAAACGGTCAGCATGACACATAACAAAATGGTTAACAGTTTTTTCACGGTTATTCCTCCTTTTGTCGTATTTTACCACAAAAGGGTGTGAATATCAATCACAAAAAAGGAGCACTACCATGAAGGAGCAAACAACAATCCGCCTACCGGCTGAACTTATGGAAAGGCTCAAACAAGAGGCGGAGATGAAGGGGTATTCTGTCAGGGATTTAATTGTGTTCATACTTTGGGACTACTTTTCTTCATCCTCGTAAGCGGGTTTTTGATCCACTTCGACAGGGACAGAGGATACATCGTTATAGTCCCCCTCTGGATCCATTCCAGCCCAATTAAATAGAATAAATTCAATTTCTTTAGCAACGGAACGTCGGTTTTTCTTAGCAGATTTCTTTACCTCTCTTTTTGGCCGGGAACACCATTTTCGTAGATATCCTTTACAAATTTTTCAAGCATCTCCCACTCTGCGTCTCCAAATTTTGCAAATGCCTTAAACACCCCGCGGATAAATTCATTTTCGCCGCTCATGGCTTTATCAATTAAATCCATAAACTGCGTGTCGATATCCTTATCAACAAACATTTCTCCGGTGCCTTCGGTAAGCCAAAAATAATCTACATTAAATTCGCGGCAAATTGCTTTGAGTATTAACTCGTTTGGCGCTGCTCGTCTGTTTTCGAGATTGTTGATTGCATCCCTCGTTGCCCCAATCTTTTCGCCAAAATCTGTTTGCGACATTTTGATGGATGGAGATGTACGCACCTGTTTTATACGATCTGGGATATCAAAATCCATATTTATCACTCCTCTGAAGTCATTATAACATAAAATAATGAGCATTGCAACTCAAAAAAGTTGATTTTTAGGGTTGACATGCTCAAATACACGGCGTATAATGAGCACAGAAGCTCAAACAGAGAGGGGGTACACTCAATGGCACAAGAGAAAATTAAAAACATGGAAAACATCGCAGAGATGCTTAAAAATCTACCGCAGGAATCCAAGCTGTTAATTACCGGTTATGTAATCGGGCGCATGGAAAGGACAGCAACCGAGAAAAAAGAAAAGCCTCCGGCACCGCCGAAGGCGAGTTAAAAGAATGTGAATTTCAATTCCAAAAAAGGAGCACTACCATGAAGGAGCAAACAACAATCCGCCTACCGGCTAAACTGAAAAAACAGTTGAGACAGAAGGCGGATGAATTAGGAATGCCGATGAAAGATTTAGTGATATTCATTTTTCATCTTCACTTTTACGGAGCCATTCTTCCAAGATGAACTCAATTTGTTTGGCCGTAGAACGTTTTGTTTTTTGAGCTTCTTCCTTTATTTTTTTCAAAAGCTCTGTTTCGATCCTCATGGTAAAGCGTGTTTGCTCATCTGGTGTCCAGCGATCCTTAATTGACATATCTATTCCTCCGGTTGTCGTTTTGACACCATTATAATGAATATTTAAGAAAATGTCAAACGGACTATTGACACCAAATATATGACATGATATTATAAACAAGAAAGGTGGTGTCAATCGCATGACAAAAGATGAACGAGAGCGTTTTACATTCAGGATTCCAAGCGCTCTAATGAACATGCTCAAAAATGAGGCTAATGAAAAAGGCGTATCCCTAAATGCTCTTATCCTGCAAATCCTGTGGGACTGGACGAAACAGCAACCGCCGAAAGCAAGTTAAGGAAGGAAGCCCCCTAAAAATTTTTACAGGAAGAAGGTGAGGATATGATCCGGTCACCCAAAATTACATCTTGGGCTCAACTGCCGGAGATTATGGATGTACAGTTAGTCGCAGTATTGTTTAATCGCAGCGTCGAAAGCATAAAAAAGCTTGCGCAAAGTAACACAATCCCAGCCTTTAAACTGGGGAAGGAGTGGAGGATACGAAAATCCTCTCTCGAAAAATGGATTGATGAACAGGAGGCGAAAAAGCATGAAACATAAAATCAAACGCTGTATCAGGTACGCATCCCCGGTAGGGCTGCTGCTCAGCTTTGTCTGGATACTCGGTGTCGCCGGAGGGGCGGACGCCGAAACAATCCCGAGTATAAGCCAGTATGTCGCATATACCGTGATCGGGCTTGTGGTAATGGGGCTGTGCGTATTGGGTATCGCTCTTACCGATGGGGAGGGATAACGATGCGCAAAGCGGTTGAGGATGCATTCCGGCGGCTGGATCAGGAGTTAGTTGCCGCGGCAAACCACCAGAGCACCCGACCCAGGGACGCAACCATGTACATAGCCCTTGCAAACCGGATACAGGATATCCGGAGATCATATGCAGATTTTTTAAAGGAGGACAAAAAATTATGAAAGCAACAGGCATTGTAAGGAAGGTCGACACGCTCGGGCGGATCGTAATCCCAAAAGAGCTCTGCCGCAAGTACAGGATGGAGCCGGGCACGCCGGTGGAAATCATGACGGACGACACCGGGTGCGTTATATTACGCCGGTATACCGCCGTGGATGACGCCATGAGCCTTTTAAGCAGCCTCAAAAAACTGGTGCATGACGACCCGGACATGGTAAACCGCCCGCGGGTGCTCGCAAAGATTGAGGAGCTTTCCACCGCGCTTGCATCGGAGGTGTAATCATGGATATCAAAAAAATATCCGCCCCCGAGGCTGGCACCTCAACGGGCGGAAGAAAAAAAGTATCCGTAGATGAGTATATCCAAAATATCCTGGGTTGTCAAGACAGCCAGGAGCTACAGGCCACCGAATATGTCATGGCTACACAGCTGGCGCTTTCGGCGCGCTGGATCAACGTGGATTTTTGGGATTACCCGCACAGCAAAACGGTCACCTGCCAGGTCGTGGGCAAAGACGTGTACCGGTCCGTAGATATCGTTAAGACGGGTAAGGACTGGATCGACCGTTACAGCGCCCTCAAAAAGGCATTGGGAGGCATCGAGCTATGACATGCCGGTTTAACTGCCGCCGCTTATGCGATGGCTGCGGCGAGTGCAGGGAGACACAGCCCCGGTGCGATAAATGCGGGGATGTACTGCAAGGTGAGGACTGCTGGGAGCTCGTGGGCGGCACGATGGTCTGTGAGAGCTGCCTTGACGCCCTTTACAGCGAGTGGAAGGAGGGGTCTCGCGTATGCCCGGATTAGATAAGGTGGACTATTACACCCGCTGTTCCGCTGTCGTAACCGTGCATTTTCCGGAGGACAAGGTGCGGTGCCAGTGGTGCCCCTTCTGCCGCAACGAGGATAGCCTCAAGCGGTGGAAATGCCTGATCACAGGCGAATACATCGTATACCCATTTTCGGGCGTTGGCAACCAATGCCCGCTTATACCGGAGGAATAATCAATGAGCCAACCTTTATTTAGATACCTGGAAGCGGAAGAAATAGAATGCCGGGTTCAGCAGCTTAAGGAAAGCAAACGTGGTGACGGAAAGGTGTTCGTGATCCTGCTGCTTTACAAAGACGCCCGCTGCGATCAGCGCATACTGGATGAGACGGTCGGCCCCATGCGTTGGCAACGTAAGCACAGCGATCATAACGGTAATTTATTTTGCTCAATTGGGATAAGAGACGAAGAAACAAACGAATGGATATGGAAAGAGGATGCCGGAGCGAAAAGTAATGTCGATCCCGAAAAAGGCCATGCATCAGATAGCTTTAAGCGTGCGGGGACAAATTGGGGAATCGGCCGAGAACTTTACACGGCACCGTTTATTTACATCGAGCTACAGGACAACGAATATTACATAAACAAATCCGGGAAGCCTCAAATGGATTTTAAGGCGAGGTTTTCGGTTAAAAGCATCCAAACCGTTGACGGAAAGATTAAGCATCTAGAGATTGTCGATAGGTACGGTAAAAATAGGTGGAAGCTATGATAAGCGGACAGGACTTAATGCTCGACCTGCAAGGCCGAATGAAAATGCTCGAATCCGCTTTACGGCAGCTTGGTATCCGAGGTGGAGAGTATGCAAAGGCAGAATACCAATACCGTATAGCTCTTAGGCAAAATATTTTAAAGGAGCGCAGCGACGGAACTCCCGTCTCCATAATCTCGGATGTTTGCAGAGGCTTGCCCGAAATCGCCTCACTTAAAATGCAGCGAGATATTGCCGAGGCAACTTATAAGGCGGCAATGGAGGCGTGCAATGTATACAAACTTGAGATACGGGTGCTCGAAAATCAAATAGAGCGCGAATACAAAAATTGAGGGGCAAAAATGAAAAGCATCCTGCAGGACGACCCGGATATCTGCTGGCTCTGCGGCCTCCCTGCCAACGGGGATCCGCTGGACTGGCACCACTGCTTCGGCGGATCCCTCCGCAAAAAGAGCGAGCGGTACGGGCTAAAGGTAAGGCTCCATCACGACCGCTGCCACATCTTCGGGCGTGGCTCCGCCCATCAAAGCAGGGAGACGGCATCCAAAATACATAAGGCGGCACAGACGGCCGCCATGAAATCGTACCACTGGACAGCGGACGATTTCCGCCGGGAGTTTTATAAAAATTATCTTTGACCGCCGGGAGAGACCGGCATCATGGGGGCGTAGCTTAGGAGGTAAAGCGACCGCGCATCTCTTGTCCCGGAGGCAGCGCGTCACGCAGGTTCGAGGCCTGCCGCCCTCTCCATTACAGCTGTAAAAACAAAAAAGGAGGACAAACCATGCTTAATACAGTGGCCCTTATGGGGCGGCTCACAAAAGACCCGGAGCTGCGTACCACGCAATCCAACATCCCCGTGACCACCTTCACCCTTGCGGTGGAGCGGACGTATGCGAGGCAGGGCGAGGAGCGGCAGGCGGATTTTATCGACGTTGTCGCATGGCAAAAATCGGCGGAGTTCGCCACCCGGTATTTCCGGAAAGGCCAGCTCGTGGCGGTGGACGGTTCCATCCAGACCCGCAGCTATACAGACAGGGACGGCAACAAGCGCAAGGCGTTTGAGGTTGTCGCGAGCCACCTGCATTTTGCCGAATCCAAGAGGGATAGCGATACGTCCTATCAGAGGTATGACACCCCGTCCGCTCCTTTGGATAATGGATTTGAAGAGATCGACCAGGACGAGGATCTCCCCTTTTAACGGAGGCGTAACATGATGCAAATATCTGACTATATCCCCTATGGCAAAGACCACGCCATAAGCCGCGCGGAGCTCGCCCGGATCACCGGGCTGAAAGACCGCGAGGTGCGTAAGGCAATTAAACGGGAGCTTGGCAGAGGTACGGTGATCCTGTCCTCTGCCGCCGCCCGCGGCTACTGGCGGACGGATGACCTCACAGAAATCGAGGCGTTTGTCCGCGAGAGCGACCACCGGCGCACGACAGAGGCAAAAACGATAGAGCCCCTGCGGCGGATCCTCGCCGACCGAAAAGGGCTGGACGTCGTCCCGGTGCGGGCACATTACCGGCGTCTGCACAAAGACAGCGCGCCGGAGGAATCAAAGCAGATCGCCGGGCAAATGACGTTAGGCGGTGATGGATAGTGCCTGACAGGATCATAAAAGAGAGTATATGCACGAGTGATACGCTAGATAAATTAACATGGTTTGAGGAGGTGTTTTGGCACAGACTGACGGTAAACTGTGACGATTTCGGGAGATTTGATGCAAGGCCAGCCATTTTAAAAAGCCGGTTATTTCCGCTTAAGACAAACGTGACCGATAAAAGTATTAATGATGCCTTAAATACGCTATCGACTGTAGGCTTGGTAACCCTGTACGAGCATGAGGGTAAGCCGCTGCTACAACTGGTAACGTGGGGTAAATACCAAAGGATGCGGGCGACTAAGAGCAAATATCCGGCGCCGGACAACAAAACGATACATGTTGCGGACACTTGCCGTCAAATGCCCGCGAATTGCGGACGATCCCCGTCAAATGTCCCCGAATACGAATGCGAAAGCGATATATATACCCCCCTTACCCCCCACGGGGGATATGACGACGATTTTTTGGCCTTTTGGCAGGCATACCCCAAAAAGGTCGGGAAAGGGGCGGCGGAAAAGGCGTTTAAAAAAATCAAGGGGGCAAAACAGCTCTTACCGGCCATGCTGTCAGCCATAGAGGCGCAGGCTAAAACAGACCAGTGGCAGAGGGACAACGGCCAGTATATCCCCAATCCGTCCACGTGGCTTAACCAGCGGCGGTGGGAGGATGAGGCCCCGAGGCCGAGGGCAGAAGGGAGGCGCGAAGAGTGGTGACAAAGACAAGCACGGAGATCGCGGAGCAGGGATTAATCGGCTGTATTTTGCTGGATGCGGGAAAAGTGATGCCGGAAGCCATGCTACGGCTGGACAAAACAGACTTTGAGACCTTGGCGTACCGGGTCATATTTGGCGAATGCCAGGCGCTTTACCGGGAGTGCAAGGACGTTGCGTTTATCTCCCTGACCCAGCGCATGGGGACGGATATCCGCCCGGAAATGCAGCAGGTACTGCTGCAGGCGGCGGAAAGCATAATCACAACAGCAGACTACCGGGCATATATCGACACGATCCAGACAAACGCAATGTTCCGCCGGGCAAAGGCAGCGTGCGAATCCGCAAGAGACGCGCTGGACAGCGAGGCGGACCTTGGTGTGTGCCAAAGCAAGGCGGCCGACCTGCTCAAATGCTTTAGCACAAAGGACATGGCCGAATCCGTCACACCTGGCCAAGGATATGACGCCTTTAAGCGCCGAATGCAGGAACCGCAAGAATACATAACCACGGGACTGGAGCGGATCGACCGGAAGACGTATATCAGCAAAGGGGATTATATCATCGTCGCGGGGAGGCCGTCATCCGGCAAAACAGCACTGACCCTCCAGATGATGCTCCACATGGCGCGGCGAAGCAAGGTTGTGTATTTTTCCCTTGAGACGAGCCCCGAAAAAATTTTTGACCGGCTGATGGCGAATTACACCGGAGTGGAGCTCGGACGTATCAAACGCAGGGATCTAACGGACAGCGACTGGCAGCGGATCGACCGCGCGAAGGCCGATTTTGACAAAATGCAGTTTTCCGTTGTGCAGGCCGCGGGATGGACAGTAGATCAAATCAAATCCCAGGCACTGCGGGAGCGCGCAGAAATCATCTTTGTGGACTACCTCGGGCTTATCCGAGGGGAAGGCAAAAGCCGGTACGAGCAAATTACGCAAATATCCGTTGACCTGCACATAATGGCCCAGCAGCTTGGCATCACCGTGATTGCGCTGGCACAGCTTAACCGGGCGAATACCCAACGGAGCGATAAAAGGCCTAGCATGGCAGATCTTCGGGACAGCGGCCAGATCGAGCAGGATGCGGATATTATCCTGCTTTTGCACACGGTTGAGGATACTGACGATGAGCACCGCGAGCTCATCGCCGAAAAAAACAAGGAGGGCAGTACGGGCGTACTGAGACTCGAGTTTAACGGCCCAAGGCAAAGATTTTATGAGCAGGATACGAGGTATTAAACCATGAACTGGACGGAGGAGGAGTA
>CAUBKG010000034.1 GCA_958436475.1 uncultured Clostridia bacterium | reverse complement strand
GCTTTGCGGTGTTTCTGCCCCGAAAAACCATATTGACCCTTGTACACCGAGGGTACAAATACATGAAAACCGGTTGTGCAGCCTTGGCATTTCACAAATCATTAATAGGGCTTTCACAGTTAGATGCGCTTGAAAAAGCATCCAGGCAAAGCAGCAGCTTTTATGGAGCTCGAGGCATTTTTGTATATTACACTGTATACCATCTTTTTTGCGCATGTATGCTGATTACACCCTCAAAGTATGTTGGAGAGCTTAATCCTCCAAAAAAGTATGGTGAGGTATCAGACGAGGAGATTGACAGTCCCTCAGAGACGCCAGCACAATGGGAACATGGGAAAATTTATGAATCAGATTTTGCAACAATTATTACACACACGCAAGTAAAAGATTTTTGCGCAAGTCTCCGTACATGTGAAAAAGGCTGTTGGAGTCAGGACGCTCCATACTTAATTCCGCTATATCATTACTTTGTTGATGACGCAAATTCTGAAGAAAAATGTATTCCCGGATTGTACGAAAAGTTATGCTATGTACGAGATCGCATTATTTACAGACCCTCATATGTGCAAACCACCTCTGGGCGGATCGTCCAAACCTCGGCACAATTGGGACATGAACTTCGCTCTCTCCCGAATGTAGAATACATATATTATGCAATTACGGAGATTTACAACGCCATTATGCAGCATATGGAAAAGGAGCGCCAGATGGGGGAATACGGAGCCTGCGTAGCGATGCTTACAGAGATGTGGGCTGGCACAGTAAACGAGAAAGACTTAGCCGACCTTTGCGCGTTGGGACACTCAAAACGCAGGCTACAAAGGTTAGGACGACATGATGAAGATGGGCAATATAGCTTTCCAACATATATTTCACATCTGTTAGAAATTGAAAGTATTGACTTTGTCCGAACATACAAGAAAAGGTATTGGACCCCACTCGAAAAAGCATATCAAGACAGTTGGGAGCTTTGGCGCTCAATGAGAAAAGCAACATCGGAGTAATATCCTGGAAGCATGAAAGTAGAAAGCAAGAAAGGAAAGTGACAGTGAAATGGCCTCTCAACCAATTTATCAATTCTATTCTGAACTGGCTGATTTTGAGCCGAAGATATGGCGCCGTTTTCAGGTTGCCGGAAATATTACCTTGGCCCGACTGGGCTACATCGTTATGACGCTCTATGAGATGAAAGCCTGTCACCTCTTTTCGGTGGATTTTCCCATTGATGAGAACCTGAAGCTCTATATGGAAAATTTACCCGATTTTTGCCCCGTTCCTCCAGAGCAGGAACGGGTGGAGCATTACGAAGTTCCCTCTGAGGAATATTTTCCAGATACGCAGCAGCGTAGAACTCGTGATGCCACGAAGATGAAATTGAGCCAGCTGTCCCGCGACCCAGGCTTGCTTCTGCGCGTTATGTATGACTTTGGCGACGGATGGGAAGTGACGCTCAAATTGGAATGCGTCACAGAGGACAAAGACCTTCCGGGTAAAGAGCTTCCCCGTGTCTTGGAAGGCGAGGGATTTGGTATCATTGAAGATTGCGGCGGCCCTGATGGGTTAGCGCATCTGGCCGAAGTTTTCAAAAAGAAAGCCGGGAAGGAATATGCAGTCCTTTCAGAATGGCTGGGGCAGGAGGATCTTGACTTAATTTCCTTTGACTTAGACGATATGAATTTTCGGTTGAAAAAGGTGCCTCGGATCTATCGGGATCTTTATGAATATGACTATGCTCCAACCGACTATTCCATTGCAATTTTGGATCGGGCATATCGAAAGGAAAAAGAAAAATAATGGTGGCACAGTGAATCCATTGCAGTGCAAGGCTTTAGGACGAAAAATCTAAAGTGTCACAACATTACACGTCGGAGCAAAGTTCGCTTTGCTCCGTTTTTCTTTTTGTAAAGAAAAACATCCGCCGCTTCCTTGCTCCTCCTCTTCCGCCAAAAAGCCCGTTTGCTGTGGCTGTTCGCTTGCAAGCGCGCTCACCGCGCCTCCGCGGCACTACCGCTTTTTTGCGGCTTTGCGCCTGCGGCGCGGGAAAACAACCATATAAGTTTTAAATAGCTAACCCAAGCCGGAGCAAAGTTCGCTTTGCTCCGCTTTTCTTTTTTGCACTTCTTATGGAACCCTCTGTTTTCGGGGCAGAATAAGAGTATTCGGATGGACAAAATTCGGTTTTTGTGTTATCATAAAACGAAATATAAGCAAAAGAGGGGAAACTATGTCTCGCAGAGGAATCAAACTCGGCCTATTGGGGATTTTATTTATCTGTCTGGTGCTGTTCGGCAGCACTGCGGGCCTGCGCAGCGGTTCCTTAGCCTTTTATCAGGTTGCAAACGAGCCGGCAGAGCCTCTGCAGATTTCCCAACCCTCTGCGGAGCTTTCCGGTTATATGGCCGCCGCCGCCGATCATTCCCTCCAGCTTTATTTTAAGGAGGAGACGGGCGCGGTTGCCGTTCGCGATATTATTTCCGGTAACGTTTGGTATTCCTCTATGGGAGATAATCCTCTGCTCGCCGGTAAGAAATATTCCTCCGCGCGGGATGAGGTTTCCGTTACGGTTGAAAAGGGCGGAACCTCGTTTACGGTGGGCAGCTATGAAAACAGCGTTAAAAACAGTGCGGTAAAATATGAAAAAATAGAAAACGGCATGCGGGCCGAATATCTTCTTTCCCATCCCTCGCTTCCGGAAAACATGTATCTTACGGCAACCTATTATCTGAAAAACAACAGCTTTTATGCAACGGTAGACTGCAGCGCCCTTTCCAATGCCGGCGATATCCGTGTGAAGGAAATCGAATTGCTGAAGGGCTTCGGCGCTTCGGCGGGGGGAGACAGTTCCTTCCTCGTACCGGACGGCTGCGGCGCGGTCATGCAGCTGGGGGAAGGCTATGCAGACGGCCTCGATTTTGCTTACGAGGTTTACGGGGGAGATGAATCCAATATCAGCCTCACGGCGGATGTTAAAGATAATCCTTCCGTTGTGTTTCCCGTCTATGGCCTCAACGTCGGCTCGCATTCCATGCTGGCGCTGATTTTAGATGGAGACGCCGTTTCCACCGTCCATGCGCAGCGTGCACAGGATGAAAGCGGCGTCCATGTGATTTACCCTTCGTTTGAAATCACGCCCTCTTTCCGCGCGGCATTGGATGAAGAGAGCGGCCGGGAAGCCATTGCGTATTCGAACGGCCTGTATCGTGGCGGCATCACGATTTGCTACCGCTTTTTCTCGGGAGAGGCAAACGATTATTCCGATGTTGCAGTGGCATGCCGGGAGCTGTTTGTGCAGAACGGCGTGATTTCGGCAGCCGACCGCACGGCGAACGATTCGATTCCATTTATCCTTTCCATCAATGGCGAAGCCGGCACTACGAAGAATTTCTTCGGTGGAACGGTCGTGCAGAAAAAAGTGCTCACCAACTTTAAACAAGCCAAATATATAGCGGAAAAAATCGTAGCGAAAGGGGTTTCCAACCTTTCGCTCGAATACCTGGGCGCGGTCAACGGCGGAACATATCAGAACATCACCGAAGGCGCGAAGCTGGACAGCCGGCTCGGTTCCGCCAAGAGCTACCGTGAGCTTACAGATTTTATAACCACAAACCGGGGCCGCACGTATTTGAATCTCAACCTTGCCACGGTATATGATGTTTCCAATACCGGCCTTACAGGCAAGCTGGCGCTTTCCTATAACGGCCGGCCGTCTATGGTGACCCGCGGCAGCATCAATCAGGCGGAGATATGGCTTACCGGATACCTGCGCAACACCGATTCGATCGACCGCTCCATTGATTTGCTCTACTCAGCCGATTTAGGCGGCAATGTAGGGATCAGCATCAACGATCTCGGCGAATGCCTTTATTCCGACAGCGGTGCCTTTGCCAAGACGCGCCAGGATATGCGCAATGAGTTTTCTTCCTATTGCGAAACCCTTTCCAACAGCAAGAGCATCATGGTCCACACGGGGAATGCGTATTCCCTGAAGCGCGCCGCCCTGGTGGTGGACCAGCCACTGACCGCATCAAAGGAGGCCGCCGGCTACCAATCCATCCCCTTTGTGCAGATGGTGCTCCACGGCTCGCTCGATTATGCCGGAGCCCCCATCAACGCGCAGGAGGATTATACCACGCAGATGCTCCGAAGCGTGGAATACGGCGCTCTGCCCTATTTCGTGATGAACGAAAGGGAAAAGGCGGCCGCCGTCAAGACCTATTATTACGGAGACTGGCTGAACATTGCATCCGAGTACTATGAAAAGGCAAACGCGGTGCTGGAGCCGGTCGCGCAGAAGCGAATGCTGAAAAACGAACAGCTGGCCGACGGCGTTTTCCGCACCACTTACGAAAACGGCTATGCCGTATACGTGAACTATAACGGCAGCGAGCAGCAGGTCGAAGGCGTCACCATTCCCGCCCGTGATTTTGTTTTGGAAAAGTAACCTTGATTTCTGAAAAAAGGTCTGCCGGTATGTTAGCCGGCTCCGGGGCCTAGAAAACTTTTCCGCTGGAAGGGCTTTTTTCGCGCACTGCCACAGGCTTTTCTGTATTTTATGTAGGTCAAAAGGTGAAAATTTCCTCATCCGGCTGTGGCTTTTGCGCAGGCGGACCTTTTTTTACAAAAATGAGTTATATATCCACAAAAATCCTTCTATTTTGATATGATTATACCGCTTACCTCCTGATCGTGCGTGGAGTGAAATACATTCACGCAATAAAATGAAGGAGAAAGGCGGAATGTGCATGGAAAAAGCAATGGATATACTCAGCCATAACATAAAGTGGCTCAGAAAAGAGAAGGATATCACGCAGGAAAAACTCGCGGAAAAGGCAGGAATGAGTGCGCATGAGGTTGGCAAGATTGAGAGAAAGGAAATCAACCCGAGCCTCGAGGTGGTTGAAAGGCTGGCTTCCGGCCTCGGAAAGAAAATTCATGAACTGCTGAATCCCGAGCTTGATCTGTCCCGGCCCTGTCCGCCCGCATCCTGCCTCCGCGATTGCGTGAAGGAAGAGGTCGGGAAATTATCCGAACCGGAGCTTGAATTTTTACATAACTGCATACGCGGGCTCAAAAAACTGAACCAAAAGCAAAATCCTTCCGATACGAAGCTTTATATTAAAGACTGAATGATACAATGCCTCCATCGGATGCCCTTCTTATGTAGTTTTCCGGAAGAACCGGAAAACCATATTGTCGCCTGTAAAAGCTGTGTCTTACTGCGCGCCGTTGCCATTGTCGTTTGTAGCGGTATTTCCGGCGTTATCGGTCGTAGTAGGAAGCATATCGTTGCCGGTGGTATCGTTCATGTCGCCGGCAGTGGTGGAGGGAAGGTCGGTCGTACCGGCGCCGCCATTGTTATCCGTGTTGTTGCATGCCGCAAAGCAGAAAAGAACAAACAGTGCGGAAACAAGAACCAGAATTTTTTTCATGGTTTTCATATTATCACTCCTTTCTGTTAAAATACCCCGCCCGGGTATCCGGGCAGCTTCCCTGTGGGATGTTTCATCCCATGGGGGATTTTTATGCGTCAAAATGGTTATATTCGTTACTTGGCGTTACAGTGCCAGGATTCCGCCGATGGTGTGGATAAGGATGAGAATCTGCTCTTCTGCGCCGGTTTTTGCGTTGACGTATACGAGCACATCCTCGCCGTCGTCCCCCTTGCAGACAAACTCATAGCAGAAAATTTCATTCAGCCCGCTGGAGGGGATCACACAAAGGCTGTATCCCGTAACCTTCAGCGCGGGGCTGACAGACCCCTGCGCCTGCTGCGGGCTGATTTGAGGCGTAAATACACCGCGGCTGTGGTGGTTCATGATATAACCCCTCGCGTCGCAGGAAACGACGCTTCCGGTATCCAGCGCCACAGACACCTTGACGAGATCGGTGTAAAAGTTCACATCGCCTTCCAGAGAAGAAAAGTTCACGGTGCATATTCCGTTATAGGAAGCATAGTAGCTTTCCTTCATATCGGAGAACCCGAGCGAGGAAATAAAATCCTTTGCCTTTGCAACGGCTTCTTCCGGGCTCACGGCTTCTTCGCCCACCAGCGCCTGGCGCAGGTAATATACAAGGTACCCGCCGTTTTTGGTAAGGCTGTAGTCCGCGTTATCGCAGGAGAAGGTATAGCACGGCATGTTTCCGGTTTCATCGCCGGCGTCCGCAATGTGGTTTTCTTTTAGGCCGAAAAGCTTAGCAAGGCGGCTTTTTGCCTCATCTTTAGTTATTTCCGGAACATTCTCTGTTAACCGTGGTTTTTGCTGCATAATATGGTCGGAAAAGGGGCCGTCGTAAATTAAGGAAGGCATGCTGGAGAACCCATCCTCCGATTCCAGAAAACCGTTGTTCATTGCAGTAAGCGATTCCGATTCACCGCTGCTGAAAAGGGAGCGGCGGACGTCGTTCATAAAGCTGCCGTCGTCCTCCATGGTGTTGCGCATTTGATTCACCGATTCGCAAAAGGACTGGCACTGCTTTGCAAGGGTGCGGAAGGTTTCACGCTCCTTTGCGCTGATCGCTTCGTTTCGTGCGGATTTTTTGGAAAGGAAGACTGCATAATTGCCTACCTGAGACAAAAACTTATTGGTGTTCTCGAGCTTGCTTTGATCGGCGGGAAGGCGGCCGAGGCAGTTTTTTGCCGCGGTGCTGTCCATATTGATTTCTGCGGAAATCTGGCTCATCTGAACCGGTGTTCCGGCATACAGTCCCTTTTTGAGCGCGGCATTGATGTTCGTGAGGTAATCGCACAAATCGTTGAGATTGCGCTGATAGGTGTATTCGAGCTCTGTGCGGTATTTCTGCGCCATATGATAGCTGTAAATCGTGCCGGCGCCGAGAACCAGCGTAAGGCAGGTAACGAAGCTGATAATCCGGACGAGCGCACGCCGCGAAATATGCTCTCCGCGTTCTTTCTTTTCCATAGGGCAACCTCCGTTTTTCCCAGTAATTTAAACGTTAAAAAGCCGTATATCTGCTAACTAATATATCCCGATCGGGGGCGTATATTCGAATCCCCGGAAAGCCCCGGTTGCCGGGATGGGGAAAATGGGGTATAATAACCTAGAACTGCGGCGCGCCGAAGCGGGCGTACCGCACGAGCCGGGCAGACGAGGCAGCAGGACTTGGCGCCCGGCTTTGTAACCCCTGCACAGAAGCAAGACCGTAACGATATCAAAAAACTATGCTTGGGAGATGGATGTTATTGAACATCGCCTATTTGGATAACAGCGCCACCACGCAGGTGTGCGAGGAGGCCGCGACGGCGGTTTATGATATGATGACCCAAAAATACGGCAACCCTTCGTCTCTCCATTCCCTTGGAACCGAAGCGTACCAGTGCGTGGAGCGGGCGCGCAGTCAGATTGCGGGTTATATGAAATGCGAAAAATCAGAAATATATTTTACGAGCGGCGGAACGGAGGGGAATAACCTCTGCGTGTTGGGCGCCGCGGAAGCGGGAAAGCGCAGAGGCCGCCGGGTCGTTACCACGCAGATCGAGCATGCCTCCGTGGATAAATCGTTCGATTGCCTCGAAAAAATGGGCTATGAAGTGATTAAGGTCCCCCCGGAGAAGAACGGCAGCGTGGATATCGAGCGGTTTGCGGAAGCGGTCACGCCCGATACGATCCTCGTCAGTATGATGGTGGTCAACAATGAGACGGGCGCGCTGCAGCCGGTGGAAAAGCTGCGCTCGGTCGTCCGCCGGAAGGGGGCTCCGGCTCTCATCCATTGCGATGCGGTGCAGGCGTTTGGTAAAATACCGGTTTATCCCTCGAAGCTCGGGGCGGACCTTGTCACCATAAGCGGGCATAAGATTCATGCGCCGAAAGGCGTGGGTGCGGTGTATAAGGCGAAATCCGCACGCATTCTGCCCCATTCTTATGGGGGAGAGCAGGAACGTGCCCTGCGCGCCGGCACGGAGGCCGTGCCGAATATCGTGGGGCTCGGCGCCGCGGTGGAAGCCCTTCCCGCCTGTCGGGAGGAGACGGAACGCGTTGCGGGCTTAAAAAAATGGATTGTCGGGGAGCTTAGGGGCAGGGTGCTTGTCAATTCCCCGGAAGACGGCCTTCCTTTTATCCTGAACATTGCGCACCCGGGCATCCGGTCGGAAACCATGCTGCACCATCTGGCTTCGCGCGGCGTGTACGTTTCCTCGGGAAGCGCCTGCTCCAAGGGAAAAAAGAGCGGCGTACTCAAAGCCATGGGCCTGCCGGATGAGGTGATCGATTCCGCCCTGCGCCTGAGCTTTTCCCGATACAATACGATGGAAGATGCGAAGCGGTTTGTGGAAGCCTATGAAGAGGGGCTCCGTATTCTTTCCCGGGCAAAATAGCGGAAGTGAGGAGAACGAAACGATGAAAGAAATCATCCTGGTAAAAAACGGCGAGCTGGCGCTCAAGGGCCAGAACAGAAGAACCTTTGAGGAGGTCCTGATCAAAAACATCAAAAACCGGCTGCACGAGCTCGGCACGTTTCAGATCGACTGCATGCAGTCCACCATATATATCGAACCGAAAGCGGAGGATACCGACCTCGGCGAAGCGGTGGAGCGCCTCCAGACGGTGTTCGGCATTGCCGGGCTTTCCCGCGCACGGGTGGTGGAAAAGGATATGGAGGTCATAAAGGAAGCATCTGCCGAATACCTTGAAAGCGTGCTCCTGGAAGCGGGTACCTTCAAGGTGGAGGCCAAGCGGGCGGATAAACGCTTTCCTTTTAAGTCCCCGGAAATCTGCGCGTCTCTCGGGGAATACCTCCTGGAAAAGTTTCCGCACCTGCGAGTGGACGTCAGCCGGCCGGAGGTGGTCGTCAATGTGGAAATCCGTGAAAAGGGGGCTTATCTGCGTGCGGGGCAGCTTCCCGGCGCGGGAGGCATGCCGGTGGGAACGGGCGGCAAGGCGGCCATCCTCATTTCCGGCGGGATAGACAGCCCCGTGGCCGCTTACATGATGGCCAAGCGCGGCGTGCAGCTCACCGCCGTCCATTTTGCGAGCCCCCCTTACACGAGCGAGCGGGCGGAGCTGAAAGTTATTGATTTATTAACACAAATTTCGAAATACAGCGGTAGAATAAAAATGTATACCGTGCCGTTCACAAAAATTCAGGAGGAAATCCGCGAGCATTGCCCGGAGGAGCTTTTCACCTTGGTGATGCGGCGCTTCATGATGCGCATTTCGGAGCGCATCGCCCGGCAGAACGATTGCCTCGCGCTGATTACCGGCGAAAGCCTCGGCCAGGTCGCGAGCCAGACGATCCAGGCGATGGTCTGTACCGATGGTGCCGTGTCCATGCCGGTGTTCCGCCCGCTGATCGGGATGGATAAGAATGAGATCGTGGTCGTCTCGCGGAAGATCGGGACCTTTGAAACTTCTATCCAGCCGTATGAAGACTGCTGCACGGTATTTACCCCGCGTCATCCGCGCACGAAACCGAAGCCGGAGCTGCTCGAGCAGGCTGAATCCGCACTCGACCTTGAAGGCCTCGCATCTGAGGCAGCGGAAGGGGCCTCCCTGCGGTGGATCGGCTGAGCGTTTTGTTACATATCCCGCAGGATAAATTCGCGGGAGAGCAAGGAGAGTTTATTTCATGAATGCGGAATTATTATCCATTGGCACCGAGCTTTTGCTTGGAGATATTCTAAATACGAACGCCCGCTTTTTATCGAAGCAGCTGTCAGGCCTCGGCATCAACCTTTACTATCAGACTACGGTGGGAGATAACCGGGAAAGGCTGCTGCGCCAGCTGCGGGAATCGCTGGAGCGCAGCGAGCTGATTATCACGAGTGGTGGCCTCGGCCCCACGGAAGACGATCTTACCTGCGCCACCGTGTGCGAAGCGCTGGGGCTCGAGCAGGTGGAGGACGAAGAAACCACGCGCCGCATCCGCGTATATTTTGAGAATCTCGGCCGCGAGATGCCCGATTCCAACCTGCGCCAGGCTATGGTGCCGAAAGGCGCGGCGGTGTTTGCAAACGATCATGGCACCGCCCCCGGCTGTGCGGTAAAAACGGAAAAAAATATCGTAATCCTGCTGCCGGGGCCGCCGACGGAACTGGAGCCGATGTTCACGGAAAAGGTGCTGCCCTATCTGCGGGAAATGACGAACGACGTGATCGTTTCCCATTCCATCCGCCTGTTCGGCGTAGGGGAATCGCGCGCGGCGGAGGATATTTCCGACCTCACGAAGGGCTCCAATCCCACGGCTGCCACCTATGCTAAAGCGGGGGAAGTGGAGATCCGCATCACTGCGCGGGCGAAAACGGAGGAGCAGGCAAACCAGATCATTCTGCCAGTGCAGGAGGATGTGTGCGAACGCTTCGGCGGGGATGTTTACGGAATCGACTGTGATTCGCTCGAACAGCGTGTGGTAGGGCTCCTGACCGAGCAGAAAAAAATAATCACCACCGCGGAGTCGTGCACGGGCGGCCTGCTTTCCAAGCGGATCACCGATGTGCCGGGCGCCTCTGCCGTGTTTCGGCTCGGAACCAGCACCTATTCAGGGGGAGCCAAGCGTTCGGTGCTGGGCGTTAAGAGGTCCGTGCTCGAAAAGCACGGGGAAGTCAGCCCGGAAACCGCCGCTTCCATGGCGGTGGGTATCCGCAAGCGTACAGGAGCGGATATCGGCGTGGGCATCACAGGAATCGCCGGGCCGGGCGGAGGCACGCCCGAGAAGCCGGTGGGCCTGATTTACGTTTCCGTGACCGACGGCCGCAGGGTTTGGACGCATACCGTAGGGGGCGCGCGGGCGGGCGACCGCGATTATAACCGCCTGCTTACTTCCTCCACCGCGCTGGATATGGTCCGCCGGGTGCTCACGGAAGAACCGGAGTTCATAGCGGAAGGCGTGCCCGTATCGAAATCCGGGGCGAGGGTCAGCTACATGGACCCCTTCCGCACGGAGAAATTCGAGGAAGTGAGGAAAAAGTCGCGTTTGCGGAGGCTGTTTGAGTGGTATATCCCGCAGAAGGGGGACGGCGTGGGCTTTGGCATCACCAAGGCGGTGCGCATCCTTGCAACCTTTGTGCTCATTGGCTGCCTCGTATATCTGGGCGATTACGGCTGGCAGACCTATAAGGCCTCCCAGCTCGAAAAGCAATGGAGTGAGATTACGATCGCAGGGCTCAACGATCCGGATACCACGGCCGAGCTTCCGGCCGATCTGCAGCTGCCCGAGGGAATGAACCCCAACTTCGCGCAGCTCTGGCAGCAGAACCAGGATGTGAAGGGCTGGATCGAGATCACCGGCACCCAGCTGCGCGGCCCGGTCGTGCAGTCTTCTGATAACGATTATTATCTGCACAACGATTTCATGAAGCAGAGAAATATCTGCGGTGCGCTGTTCCTCGATTACCGCTGCAAGATAGAGCCGAAAGCGCTCAGCAAAAACACCATTATTTATGGGCATTATGTAAACAACGGTACCATGTTCGGCTCGCTTTTCAACTATAAAAAGCTGGATTATTACAAGCAGAATCCCGTGATCAATTTCTCCACGATCTACGATGCTTACCAGTGGAAGATTTTCTCCGTGATGATTGTGGATTCAAGGCCCGAACGGGGAGACGCCTTCCCCTATCTCACCACGCAGTTTGCCAACGACGAATCCTTTATGGCGTGGGTCGAGCAGGTGCAGCGCCGTTCCATGTACAACACGAGCGTGGATGTCCGTGCTGATGACGAAATACTCACCCTCTCTACCTGCACCTATGAATTTGAAGACGCCCGGCTGGTGGTCGTAGCACGCAAGGTACGCGCCGGGGAAGACCCTACCGTCAACGTATCCTCGGCGGTGAATAATCCCATTCCCCTTTATCCGGATGAGTATTACCGGAAGGTAGGCGGGCAGAAACCCGTGTTCCCGGACGATCCGCAGGTCGTAACGGAACCCGCTGTGCAGGATCCCTTTTCGGGCGGCGGTACCGTGACCCCCACGCAGGCCCCGAAGCCGACGGAAGTGCCGAAGACAAATCCTCCGGCAACCACCAGCCCGCCCGCGACCGCTCCCACGCAGAATGACGAAAGCACAACAGAGCATTCGGAAGTTTCTGGTTGACGAGGGAGAAATTAAAGTTATATTTGCTTTTATTAAAGTGCTGTATTAGAAAAATACAGCACTTTTTATTTGCTAAAATAAAATGAAAAAATGTCGAAAGGGGAGATACGGTGAAAACAAATATCACGCTCATATTGTCCTCTGTACAAACCCCTGGAGACCAGATTCGGGATATGCTTTCGCACTATGAAATCGTGCCAGATGTTACGCGGAACGTGGATGCTGTGGGCCGGATGCTGTTCAGCCTTTCTTCGGCGGTGGCGGCAAGCGGCCTCATTGTGATAGCCGGCTCCCTGTGCGGCGACCTGCAAACGTTGGTCACGGTGATTTCTAAAGCAGTCGGCCGCGTGATGCAGCCGGTGCATGAGGCGCAGAAAATCCTTTCGAAAGAGGAGCGTTTTGCCCTGCGCGAATTGCCGCTTGGCGCGGAGCCTTACCGCGCAAACGGATTCGTGTGCGGCTTTTCGCTTTCCCAGGGAGCGCAGAGGATTGTTGTGCTGCCCGATTCCGCTTCCCTCCTCCGTGAGATCCTGCCGCAGGCCTTCAACCCGCGCCAGCGGGAGGCGGATGCGGTCAATACCGCTGCGCGCCACGCGGAATGGATCACGGAGGATCAAATCCTTGCCGCAATCCGCAAGAACAGCTTGGCGGAAGAAGAAAAGCTTCCTGCCACGGCGGCCGCGCAGGCCGGTGCGGCGGGAGAACCCAGCCTAGCCGCGCACCTGCAGGAATCCGTGCCGCCAAGGGAAAAGGGGAGCGCCTCCCAAGAGAAGCCGTTGGAACCGGCTCCTTCGCAAAGCGGCGCTACCCTGCTTAGAATGATCGATTCGGCATTTCTGCAGGAAGCAGTGCCCGAAATCGATGTTATGCAGGCGGCGGAGGTTCCCGAACCGTGCCGCCCGAAACGGAAAAAAAAGGCCCTTCGTGCTTGGATGACTGCAATTTGCTGCCTGCTGGTTGCCGCCGCGGGGTTGTTTGTATTTTATCTCGGCTGGGGCTGCGATATGCTGGCGGATTACGCTGTGGAAAAAGCCCGGGAATATTATGCGGAAGGAAGCAGCGGCGGTGCTGCCGTGCCGGAGGATTCCATGCTTCCGAAGTTTGCTTCCCTTTATTCGCACAATAAAGATACCGTCGGGTGGCTCCGCATCACCGGGACGGGAATCGATTATCCTGTAATGGATCATAAAAATGGGTATTACGAAAAGCACAATTTCCTGCGTCTGCCGGACCCAGCGGGGACCCCGGCGCTTGCCGCGGCGGTCAGCCTCCAAGGGGAAAACCGGAACCTCGTGGTGGAAGGCAGCTCGCCGGGGGGCGGCAGGCTGCTGGAAGAGCTCCAGAATTACCGCAACATCGATTATTTGCAGCGGCATCCCGTTTTTCAGATGGATACGCTTTATAACCGGGGAGACTGGGCCGTGTTTGCCGTCTGCCTCATTAATACCGACCTGAAAAACGGTTCCGTGTTCCCCTATGATACGGTCTATTTCGCGAGTGAAGAAGCGTTTGAAGAGCATCTCGAGGGGCTGCGCGTGCGAAGCATGGCCATCACGCATACAGAGGTGTCTGCGGAAGATCAAATCCTCACCCTCGTGACCGATACGAACGATTTCGACGGCGCAAAAATACTGGTAGCGGCACGAAAGGTTCGTGAAAACGAATCGGTATATGATTTTTACGGCAGCGTGCGCATCAATCCCACGGCGGTGATGCCGGCGGTGTGGCAGAGCGCTTTCGGCGTGCTGAGCGCCGAGCTGGACGAAACGGAAACAGACTCGCCCACCGAGGCTCCGGCCACAGAAGCAACGACCGAACCCGAAACAACAACGGAAGCGCCCACCGAAGCGCCGACGCAGGCGCCCACCGAAGCAAAGCAAAAGCCCAAGCCGAAGCCCACAGAATCTATTCCCGCCGGGGAGACCGATCCGGAAGAGCCGGTGCCGACCGCTCCGCCGGATGTAAAGCCGCCGGTGAGCGGTATCACATTTGTGTATAACGGCAAAGAGGTGAGCGACCCCATGGAAGTGGTGATCGCGCGTATCGTGCAGGTGGAAATCGGCGCCAGCGCGCCCATGGAAGCCATGAAGGCGCAGGCGGTGGCCATTTATTCCTTCCTCCTGAACCGTTCTCCCGGGCGGGTTATTGCGATCAGCGGCCTGGCTTACACCTCTGCAACCCCCTCCAGCCGATGCCTGCAGGCGGCGCAGGCGGTGGCCTATGAAGCGATTTTGGATAGCAGCGGGAACCCCATTTCCGCCCAGTTTTTCGCCATTTCAGCAGGCCGCACCGCAAACAGCGCCGATATCTGGGGCGGCTATGCGCCCTATCTCGTATCGGTGGATTCGCCTTACGATGTAGGCTGCAGCGGCTATGCCACCAGCTATGATATTTCTGCGGCCGACCTCGCTTCTCAGGTAAAGAGCGCGGAAAACGTGGACCTTACCCTGTGCGCCAATAAGGCGGATTGGGTGAAAATTACGGGGAGAGACGCAAACGGCGTTTATGTGAGTAAGGTGCTGCTCGGCAATTCGCATACCGTTTCGGGCAACCGGATGCGGTATATCATCGGCGGCTCTAAAATACGTTCGCACAGCTTTGAAGTTTCCTACCGCCCCGATTCAGACACGTTCCATTTTGATGTGAAGGGGTACGGTCACGGCGTGGGCATGAGCCAGATGGGAGCTGTTGTCATGGCGAACCGCGGGTACGATTACCGCCAGATCCTTTCGCATTATTACAGCATCGGAAGCTGGGGCGGAAGCATCCGGAAATATACGCGGTAAGCAAACCAATGGCTGAAACCGCTCAGGAAAAGGCACCTGGGAAACGAACCGAACAAGAGGGCCCGCGCGCTTTAGCAAGAAAGAATCCCCGGTTATACCGGGGGAAATAGAAAGCTTTAGCAAAAGAAAAACCTTCTGTTGTAAAATGCTTCAGTACCATATCGTCTTCGCACCGAAATTCACGCGAAAAGAGATATATGGACAATTCAAGACGGATACCGCCGCACCTTAAGTGCTGCACAGTTATGGGATTCATCAAGGGGAAAAGTATGTTCATGATTGCAATGCGCTGGGAAAAGAATTTTTTGTTGTAATCGGGGGACCGCCGGTTTATAATAAGCACAGACGCAAAATTCACACAGAGGAGCAACAAAAAACATGAAAGTTACGAAAGATACCTGCATTGGAGACGTTTTGGATATGAACGAAGGCACGGCTGTTTTCTTCCTCGAGATGGGGATGCATTGCCTCGGCTGCCCTTCCGCCCGCGGGGAAAGCATCGAGCAGGCCTGCGAGGTGCATGGGGTAAGCAGCGACGAACTGGTCGAAAAGCTCAATGAGTTTTTAAGCCAGCAGTAATTTATCCTTCTGTTATCATCTGAAACCCCACAAGGCTTTGTGGGGTTTCAATTTTATCTGTTTCAGGGTGACGTTATGATCCGATCGAATTTAGACTGCCGCCTTGCTCTCGTCGCATCCATGGTACGGCCGGGGAAACGCATAGCGGATGTCGGCACCGACCACGCCTATCTCCCCGTCTGGCTCGTCCGGGAGGGGATTGTGCCGCAAGCAGTGGCAACAGATATCCGCAAGGGCCCTCTTTCCTCCGCCGCACGCAACGTGGCGGACGCCGGGCTGGCAGATAAAATATCCCTGCGTCTCTGCAGCGGCCTTTCGGGCGTTTCCCCCACGGAGGCGGACGATATTGTAATCGCCGGTATGGGAGGCGAGCTGATCGCTTCTATTTTGGAGGAAGCGCGTTGGACCAGGGATTCGGAAAAGCAGCTGGTGCTCCAGCCGATGACGGCCGATATCCCCCTGCGCCGCTGGCTATTGTCAAACGGGTTCGATATCCGGGAGGAACATGCCGTCTGTACGGAGAAGCATATCTATCTTGCCATCCTCGCCCGGTATGACGGCATAGAACGAATAGGGGATGAGCTCTTTTGCATCACCGGAAAGCTGCAAACGGCAGAAGGGGAGGCCGCGCGCCGTTACCGGGCAAAGCAGAGAAAAAAGCTCGCCGCTCGGCGGGACGGCCTTTTGGCGCAGGGCAAACGGGAAGAAGCGGCCGGCCTCGGCCGGCTGATCGAAAGCATCCCCGAATGAAACGGAGGAACCGGAAATGATTACTGTCGGTCAAATTTACGACGATTTAAATGATCTCGCCCCCTTCGATACGGCGGAAGCGTTCGATAACGCCGGCCTGCTTCTTGGGGAGCGTAGAACGGAGGTTAAAAAAGCGGGCATCTGCCTCGATATCACGCCCGAAGCGGTGGAGCTTGCGGCACAAGAGGGATGCGGCCTCATCGTATCCCACCATCCCGTTATCTTTCATCCGCTGCGCAGCCTGCGCCCCGGCACCGCGCCCTATCTCCTTGCGAAATATGGGATCGGCGCCATCTGTGCGCATACGAACCTGGATAAAGCCGAGGGAGGCGTAAATTCGGCGCTGGCCGAATGCCTGGGCCTGCAAAATATCCGGCCGATTCCCTCCGGCATGGGCCGCATGGGCGAAACAGGGCACGGGTTTAACGCCAGGGAATTTGCCTCGTATCTGAAGGAACGCCTTGGCAGCGGTGCGGTAGCCTTTGCGGGAAAAGGGGAGGGGATAGGCACCGTGGCGCTCTGCGGCGGCGCGGGCTTTTCGGAAGATTACGATGCCGCCCTTGCCGCGGGTGCGGATGCATTTGTGACCGGGGAAGTAAAGCATCACGAATATCTTTACGCGCAGGAGTGCGGCGTGCCGGTATTTGCCGCCGGGCATTTCCATACGGAAAACGTGGTGGCGCCGGTTTTGGAAAAAAGGCTGCGGGAGCATTTTCCGGAGCTCCAGGTGCTCCGGCTCGCACAGCAAAGCCCGGAGCAATTCGTATAAAAAAAGGAGGCGGCAGAAATGGCGCTGGACGGTGCTTTTTTATCTCTGCTTGCAAAAGAACTGCGGGAGCAGTCTCTCGGCGCGCGGGTGGAAAAAATCCATCAGCCGAGCCGGGAGGAGCTCATTTTTGCCCTGGGCGGGAAATTCCATTCGGGCAGGCTGCTGCTGTCCGCCCGGGGAAACAGCCCCCGTGTGCATTTTACAGACTGCCCGCCGGAAAATCCGCCGGCTCCGCCCATGTTCTGCATGCTCCTGCGGAAATATCTCACAGGGGCAAAGGTGGCGGATATCCGCCAGCCGGGGCTGGAGAGGGTCTTGTTCCTGGATTTTGATACCGCGAATGAGCTCGGAGACCGCGTGCGTTATACCATTGCGGTGGAAATCATGGCGCGGCACAGTAATATTATCCTCATCGGGGAAGACGGAAAAATCGTCGATTCCGTCCGGCGGGTGGATGCGGAGACCTCCTCGGTGCGCCTCGTGCTGCCGGGCGTGCGGTATGAGCTTCCTCCGGGTCAGGATAAGGTGGATCTCCTCGAGCGGGAGCCGGAGGAGGTGCTCCGGTATCTGGAGCAGGGGAAGGATCTGCCGCTTGCCAAAGCCCTGCTGAGCTGCCTGCAGGGAGCTTCTCCCATCGTGTGCCGGGAGCTGAGCTACCTCACCGTGCGGGATGCGGAAGTGACTGCCCACAGCCTCACGGAGGAACAGAAAACAAGGCTTCTCGTGCACCTGCGGCGGATGCAGCAAAGCCTGCGGGAGGGCGGCAAGCCCGTGATGGTGTGCGATACCGCCGGCAAGCCGCTGGACTTCACGTATATGGATATCACGCAGTATGGACTTTCGGCTGTGACTTCGGTGCGGCAGAGCTATTCCCGCCTATTGGATGATTTTTATGCCCAGAAGGATTTAAATGAACGGATGCGCCAGCGCTCGCAGGATCTCCTGCGGGTGCTCACGAACGCCTCCGAGCGTATCGCCCGGAAGCTCGCCATACAGGAGCAGGAGCTCCAAAAGTGCGCCGACCGGGACACATACCGCATTTACGGCGAGCTCATCAACGCAAACCTGTATCAGATTCCGCGCGGGGCGAGCTCTTTCGAGGCCGTGAATTTTTACGATGAAGCGGGAGGCACCCTCCGCATTCCGCTCGACCCGGCTCTTACCCCGGGCAAGAACGCGCAGAAATACTTCAAGGAATACCGCAAGGCGGAAACGGCGGAACGCATGCTTACCGGTCTGATGGAAAAGGGGAGGCAGGAGCTCAGCTATATCGATTCGGTATTCGACGCCCTTTCGCGCGCCACATTGGAGCGGGAGCTCGGGGAGATTCGGGAAGAGCTTGCGGCAGAGGGGTATATTCGCCTTGCGGGAGGCAGGGGGAAGCGAAAGGCGCCCGCCGCCCTGCCTCCTTATGAATACCGCTCGGAAGACGGCTTTACCATCCTTGTCGGCCGCAACAATGTGCAGAACGACCGCCTGACTTTGAAGACCGCTTCCAATCAGGATATCTGGTTCCACACAAAGAACATCCCCGGCTCTCACACGGTGATCGTGACCGAAGGGACACCCCCTCCCGAGCGGACGATCCTGCAGGCGGCTGCCCTCGCCGCCCTTCACAGCAAGGCGGCGGATTCTTCGCAGGTTCCGGTGGATTATACCGAGATTCGCCGGGTTCATAAGCCGTCCGGAGCGAAGCCCGGCTTCGTGATTTACGAAGGGCAGAGCACCGTGTATGTAACGCCCGGTAAAGAGCTGGCGGAGCGGCTTCGGGTAAAATAACTCCGGCACGTTGCGTCTGCTGTGCAGGATGCTTTTTTTCATAAAATAAAAAAGCACGACATTTTGTGGAATTTTGGTGGATTTTTCTCACTTTTTCTCCGAAATGGAGATGTTTTGTTTTACTATAAATAAAACATCGGAGGGAGAGGGGGGAGAAATATGGCGGAGGCAAAAAGAGGCCGCCCTCATACGGAAAATCCAAAAAACCATATTGTCCGCCTGCGGATGGATAAAGATATGCTGGCTGTTCTGGATGAATGCGCCGCAAAACTCGACCGGACCCGTTCGGAGGTGATCCGGGAAGGAATCCGAAGGATATATCAGGATGTAAATGGAGAAAAAGATTTCAAATAAAGCACAAAAGGGCCGCCGCAGATTCTAATTCTGCGGCGGCCCCGTTTTGTTTCCAAAAAGGAACACGCTTTATTTTTCCATTTTCATGGAGATATCGAAGGCCGTCACCGAATGGGTGAGCGCGCCGAGGGAGATGATATCCACCCCGGTCTCCGCCACCCTGCGAATGGTTTCGGTGGTGATGCCGCCGCTCGCTTCCAAAAGGGCGCGGCCGTCTGCCAGTTTCACTGCTTCCGCCATGGTTTCACAGCTCATATTATCGAGCATAATGATTTCCGCACCGACACTGAGCGCTTCCCGCACCTCATCTAGCGTTCGGGTCTCCACTTCGATTTTCACCATATGCCCGATTTTGGCGCGCAGGGCCGCAACCGCTTTGGTGATGCCGCCGCCCGCGTCGATGTGGTTATCCTTGAGCATGGCCCCGTCTGAAAGGTTGAAGCGGTGGTTCTTTCCGCCGCCCGTTACCACCGCGTATTTCTGGAGCGCGCGCAGGCCTGGCAGGGTCTTGCGCGTATCGGTCACGGCGGCGCGGGTACCCTTAACGAGCTCCACCGCTTTCGCCGTTTCCGTTGCAATGCCGGAGAGATGCTGCAGGAGGTTGAGCGCGGTGCGCTCCCCCTTTAAGAGCATGACGGTGTGCCCGTGGAGCCGCGCAAGGATATCTCCTTTCGCCACCCGGTCGCCGTCCCGCTTCAGAACCTCTGCGGAAAAACCGGGGTCGAGGAGACGGAAGGTGCGCAGCGCAATCTCGATGCCGCAGAGCACGCCGTCTGCCTTGGCAAGGAAATACGCATCGGAAAACTGGTCGGCGGGGATGAGATAGTCGGTTGTTGTATCGAGGTAATTGATATCCTCTTCCAGTGCGGTTTGAATCACTTTATCGATTGTAAACTGCGGAATACTCATGCTTCGCTAACCTCCGAAAGTATAATCCAGGCAACCGTTGCAAGGCTTTTAGCCTCCAGGTAGTCCATGGTGATTTGAAAATGGCCTTGGTAGAGCCGGTTTTTGATTTCCGTTACCTCGCGCAGGCCGTCACGTGCGGCGGCAAGGTCGGGAATCACAAAATAAGCGTGCTGCATAATATCCCGAATGCGGGTGCGCATCCCCTTGGGGAGCGGAGCGGCCGATTGGCTCATATCCATCCCTGCCGCCGGCGGAATAGCCGGGCGGCCTTCGTTCAGCCTCTTCATAATATCCTCCGCGGCGCGGCGGCCGAATACGAGCGCTTCCAGCAGCGAGTTGCTCGCGAGCCTGTTTTTGCCGTGGACCCCCGTGTGGGAACATTCGCCCGCGGCATAGAGCCGTTCTACCGTTGTGCGGGAATGGATATCCACTTGGATCCCCCCCATCAGGTAATGCTGGCAGGGGAAAATGGGAATGGGCTCCTTCGTCATATCCACGCCGGCGTCGAGGCACCGGCTGTAGATCAAGGGGAAGCGGTTTTTGATAAAATCCGCATCCTTGTGGGAAATATCGAGGAAAAAGCTTTCACTCCCCGTGCGGCGCGATTCCAGAATAATAGAGCGGGAAACCACATCCCGCGGGGCGAGCTCCAGGCGTTCGTCGTACCGGTCCATAAAGCGTTCGCCGTCGCAGTTAAGCAAATAAGCGCCCTCGCCGCGTACCGCCTCGGAAATGAGAAACTGCTCGCGCCCTTCCGAAGCAAACGCGGTGGGGTGGAACTGCACATAATGCAGGTTTTTGATTTTTGCCCCGAGGTGATGGGCAATCTGGATGCCGTCCCCGGTGGCAATGGCGGAATTGGTGGTATATTTGTAAACCCGTCCGATCCCCCCTGTGGCGAGCAGGGTGTAGCCTACCGCGGTGCTGTGAATGGTTCCATTCCGCAGCAGGCGGGCGTGGAATCCGCCGCGCACGGGCTGAAGGTTGCAGAGCATGGTGTTTTCCAGAATATCCACATTGGGCCTTGCCTTCACCTTTTCCACCAGTGTTTTCACAATTTCGAAGCCGGTGCTGTCTTTGTGATGCACAATGCGCCGGCGGGAATGCCCGCCTTCGAGCGTCATGGAAGGCTCGCCGTTTTCATCGCGGTCGAAATCCGCTCCCATGGAAATCAGATTCCGCACATCTTCCGGGCCTTCGGTCACAAGCACCTTGAGGGCCGCCAGATCGTTCTCGTAGCCGCCGGCAATCAGCGTGTCTGCAATATGCAGGCGGTAATCGTCGTGCTCGGTGTCCAGCACGGCGGCAACGCCGCCCTGGGCCAGGGCACTGTTGCACAGCTCCAGCTCCCGCTTGGAAATCAGGAGCACGCTAACGCTTTCGTCAAACTGAAGGGCGGCGTAAAGCCCGGCGGCGCCGGTGCCCACCACCAAAACGTCATAGTTCGGTTTCATGTCGTAGAGGACCCTTCCTTGCAAATTATTTACCGTATTCCAGCATATTGTCAATACTGCGCTTGGCCTTCAGTCGGAGGTCTTCCTCCATTTCGATCCGCAGCCCGCCGAAGCCGCGCAGGGCGCTGTACACACTATCGAGCGTGGTAAGCTTCATGCTCCGGCAAACGAGCTGATGGGGGACCGCCTGTATAAACCGGCTGGAGCCGTGCACCTTCCGAAGGGCGTCCACCACGCCGCGCTCGGTTACAATAATCACTTCCCCCGGCGTTTCCTCCGCATACCGGATAATTTCGGTGGTGGCGCCAACCATATCGGCAAGCTCCAGCACCTCGCTGCGGCACTCGGGGTGGGCGGCCACGCGTGCTTCAGGATGGCGTTTTTTAATGGAAACGATGTCTTCCTTGGTCACGCCGTTGTGAGCGGGGCAAAAGCCGTTCATCACCGAAATGTGCTTTTCCGGCAGCCGGCTCTGCACAAAGGCGGCCAGGTTTTTATCGGGTATAAATAAAATATCCTTCTGGTCGAGGCGGGACAAAATCCGCACGGCTGAGGAGGAGGTCACGCAGATATCGCTCACCGCCTTGAGCTCGGCGGTCGTATTGATATAAGCTGCCACAAGATGATCCGGGTGTGCTTTGCGGAACGCGGAGATTTCTTCCGGCTTCAGCTGCTCCGCCATGGGGCAGCCCGCAAGGGGCTCCGGCAGGATCACGTTTTTATGAGGGGAGAGGATTTTTACCGTTTCCGCCATGAACAGCACGCCGCACATGATAACGGTTTCGGCATCGATCTCCTGCACCGCTTTTGCAAGGGCAAAGGAATCTCCCGTTACATCTGCAATTTCCTGCACATCGTGGTCCTGGTACACATGCGCGAGGATCACAGCGTTCTGCTTTTTCTTTTCTTCCAGAATGGCTTCCCTCAGCTGGGTTTGGTTCATGATAACGCCCTCTTTTCAGAGAAATGATAGCAATGATAGAACCATTTTATTTTAGCACAAACCGCTGAAAACGGACAGTATTTTTACAAGAAAAGTGAAAAAGAGCAAAAGGACAGAAATAAAGACAGCCGGCCTGCTTTTTTTGGGCAGAACGGCTGTCTTTATCTTTAGAAAGGAGGGAAAAATGAAAAAGCACTTGCAAAATGTGGGGGAGTTTTTTGTTTCTCTTTTGTTTTCGCTTCTTACTATAGACGATGAATATGAAGGAATGGTAATGATTTTATTAACAAAACGTAAAATACCGCCCAAAGCCCCCTGAGCTTTTTGCCTGCAAAGAAAAAATCGTGCGGCTGCTCAGGGAATATATTCCAAATTTATGGAT
>CAUBKG010000033.1 GCA_958436475.1 uncultured Clostridia bacterium | reverse complement strand
CGAAGGTGTAGCTCTCCATATCCAGGCGGGTGCAGTCGAACTTCTGGTTATCCGCTCCCGTCTTCTCCTCTATGGTGATGGGAAGGTTCCCTCCGTTTTCGCTATCCGGCTCCCCGAACTCCAGCACCTTCTCCGGCTGGGACATGGGATGGATCAGGAAATACCCATCGTCTCCGTATTCCAGGAAAAACTGCTGATCGGCCGTATCGTTCAAATAATCCTGTGCGATGGAGTCATCTTTGGTCGTGATATACTGCCCGGAATACGCAAACCGGAATTTCAGCGGCGATTCGGTCGGGTCGTCTGTTCCGTAAACCGGCTCCTTATCTACCGCGTAGAAATACCACTTCTTAGAATTTGTTTCACCGGCGGCCTGCAGGTTAACATTTTGATTGACTCCCGTACTCGATACAGATACCAACTTGGTATCGTTCGAGCACTTGGCAAAAATCTGATAGCTGCCGTCGTCCATCGGCTTGATGAGGAATTTCTGCTTATCCGCCGAGGTTTTATCTCCCGTGGTAACATTGGCCCCCACGGTGTTCGAACCGTTTTCCACCTCCAGCGCGATTCGCGAGGTGGTGTTCACCAGCGCATAATACCCGCCCCCCGCATTCTCGAGCTTCCACACATCCGTGCAGTCGCCCCACGTGCCGAACATCCCGTGGATCACATTTCCGCTGCTGTCTCTTTTCATATAATGCCCGGAATGCTTATTGCGGATGCGGTATTTTCCCCCTATGGTGAGGGAAAGCGAGGTGCCGTCCTTCTGCGCCACGGAGGAAACGGGGTTCCCCTTATCGTCATACGTGAAGCGGTATTTGACGCCCTGGGAATTAACCGCCGATTTCAGGGTTCTATTTCCATTGTACCGGTATTCGAACGAGGAGCCGGTGATATCCGTCATCTTAGTGAGGTTATCGTTTTTATCGTAGGTAAACCGGGCGGCGTCCGCTGCGCTGGAGGCGGAAACGAAGTTCCCTTCCTCATCGTAAACATAGGTGGAGGCGTCTTCCCTCGTCACCTGGATGCCGTCGAAATACGCCGTATTGCGGTTGCTGCCATAGAAGAGATACACGTGGATCGCGCTGATGGTTTTATTCGTGGAGCTGTCCCCGTCGTCCGTTTCGATCACGGCGCTGCAGAACTGCCAGTCCGAAATATATGGGCTCGTTTTTGCCGTTGTCCACTTTGGGGTGCTGCCGTCGTTGTAAAGCACCGCGGCGGCAATGCTGAATTCCCTCCCCGGCAGGGTGTTCGCCTTCGCCCAGCCGCTCACGGTAAACACATCGCCTTCCTTGCTGCCGGAGACGTTTATCCCCTGCAAAAAGCTCCTTCTCTCGGAAATGTTCCCCGTGATGCGGCCCGCGTGGCTGCCGTCCCACGCGTCGGCCGCAACGGCCCCGTCGGTGGAATTCTGGACCCACTGCTGTGTGCCCCGCTCAAAGCTTCCGTTGTCGATCAAATTGAATTTCTGGGCCACCGTGCCCTTATCCAGCTGGAAGCAGTCGAACCACGCGTTGCCGGTGGCGTCTGCAATGGCTCCCCAGATCTGCACATAGGAGGCGTTCTGCGCCACCTCAAACGTGGTGCTCAGGCGCACCCAGCCGCCGTTGATTTCTTCCTCTGTGCTGCTGATTTTTTCGGAGCATGCAAGGGCGGTATAAACCTGATCGACCTGCCGCCCCGTTACGAGCAGACAGGCGCCGCCTTCTCCCGTGATGGCGCCGGGCTTTACATAGGCGGAAAGCGTATAGGTGCCCGCATCCAGCGTGAGGCTCTGGGTGACGCCCACCGGCACGCACTCGTTCGGCTTGCTCACCTCGATGGACGTGTTTCCGATATACCCGATATTGTTGCGGCGGGTCACGCCGTAGGCGAGGTTGTCTACAAAGCCATCGTGCCACCAGATATCGGCAAAGCCCTCGTCAAAGCCCGGATTGCAGATCGGACTGCAGGAAATTTGCTGCATGGAGCCGGTGATATTCAGCTTGTTGTTCTGTTTGCCGTCGTTATAGAATTTATATGTGTTTGCGTTGCCGTCATCATCGTGAACCTCGGTGGGGCGCCCGAAATTATCGAAATGGCAGGTGGTAACGAGATTGTCCGCCTTGGTTCCGATATCGCCGTCCATCCCGCAGCTTTCAAAAATGGTGGTGTTTCCGTTCCGGTAGGAAATGCTCAGGGCCTGCCCGGTCTCGCTGCCGTTCTTTTCCGTGATGCGCGAAACGCGCGGGACCCGCATATCCTGCGTATATTCATAGCACAGGGCATAGCCGTCCGGCGAGGTCACCTGCTTTAACCGGTGCCCGCTCTCGTATTGGAAGGCGGTGGATTTGCCGTCCGGATAATCGATGCGCGTCAGGTTCTTGTTCGTATCATAGGTATACTGGGTGAGCCTCCCCGCCTGGTCCTTTATGCTCCGGAGCAGCTGGGTGGAGTAATCATATGTGAAATAGAGCATATGCCCCGCGCCGTCTTTGATATTGAACAGGTACCGGGCGCCGCTTTCGATTCCGTAATTGTACCATATCTCATTGCCCACCGTATCGATATACCGGCGGATGTAGCCCGCGTCGTCGAACTTCAAAACGACGCCGTCTTTTGTTTCCATCGTATATCGCAGCTCGATGTTTGGATTGACGGTAACCTTAAGATCCAGCCCGTCCTCATCGCGGTAGACGCTGCCGTCCTTATAAAAATAATGTCGCGTGCCGTCCGAATCGATGTAAACGTACGGATAATTGGCTATCCCTGTGGAAGCAAACTGTTCCGTTACATTCAGCTGCCAGCCGGCTCCGAACTTGGTGGTTTTGCCGGATTCCGTGAAATTATACACATGCGAAACCGACACCGGCAGCAGGCCGCCGGAGGTGGCGGCGTCATCGTGGATATATACGAGGTTGCCGTTGAAATCGTTGGTATAGCCCGTGCCCGCGCGCCCGGCCGACTGCTCATGATAGCTCCAGCAGGACTCGAGGCCGGAGGCGTTCTTATAATAGAATATGCCGCTCGGGAACTGGTCTGAGCTGCCCTCGCGGTTGCCCGGCGTGTTGAAGGGATAATCCGAGGTGAAGAAGCGGCCCATGGCGTGGCGGCTCTCTTCATCGGATTTGATCATGATGCCGTTGTTGACGCCGGTATTGTACCATTCGCGCACCTGAGAGGTGATGTCGAACGCTTTTTCCGTATAGGTGATCGTGTTGGTGGAGGCGTTGTAAACCGGCCCGATCGTCACCTGATCCAGAATGGTGCTGTCGTAGCCCGGCTGGGTGTTCCAGGTAACGGAGCGCGCCCAATTCCCCGGCCGGTGCGCGGTGAGCACCAGGCTCTGCGCCCCCTCTGCATCGAACATGTACTGCCAGATGGAAAAATACCCCTTATATACGAGGTCGCCGGGGTTCAGCTCCGGGAGATTGTTGAATTTTACAAATGCGCGGCAGATGCCTTCGTCATACGTATGCCCGATTACGAAGGAGCCATAATTGGCCACGGCCGCGTCGTTCGGGGCGCCGGAGGTAATGAAGGTATCGGTGATATCGGTGCTCTTTTTGCTCGTTTCCGTGACCGGGTCAATGATAACCGGATAGGCACGGCCCTCCGCATTCAGCCAGGATGCGTCCGGCACGATGGAAAGGGTGCTCTGCCCTTCGCCCGCCTCCAGCCGGTAGGCGACCAGACGGCTCACTTCGCCGTTCGCATCGGTCATAAACGGAATAGAGAAGCGGTAGACCTCTTCCGCCGGGGTTCCCGAGGAAACAAGCACCACGCTTCCGTCTTCGTTCATGGACGCGGTCAGCCCCTCATGGCTGATCCGGAAGGAGAGGGCCGTGCCCGCCGCAGCCCTGCTCTTTAAAATGATATTTTCTTTTACCGTTTCCGATTTCAGATAATATTCGATATCGATATCCGGCAGGATATCGCGGTAGACGCCGCCGCTGTTCACATTTTGCACCGCCGCCTGCTCGCTGTTATATTGCAGGATATCCTCCGGCTGTTCGGAGGCATTCCCCTGCTCCGAGGCGGCTTCATCCATGCCCATCAGCATTGGCGCCGCACTGTTTTCCCCTTCTTCCTGCGCATAAAGCTCAAACGCCGGCGCACCGAAGGCAGGCGCCGCCGACCGCAGCATGGGCCCGGCCGCCGGAGCGAGCCCCCAGGAAATCTGATACCCGCCCTTTTCCACCGCTACCAGTTGGCTGGAATCCGCCGTTTGGGCGATCTGCACGGAAACATCGGAATCCGTGTTTTCATATACGTTTCCGCCCTCCTGCGTTTTCAGCTGGAGGGTGTTATCGATTTCCTTCCATTCCTCTCCATCCTGATAGTGAACGGAATCTTCATAAACCATTGCCACAAAGGACTGGTTTTCGGTTAAAAAATGTTTGGTATTTGCCGTGCGCTTTTCCGGAAGTTCCTTTACGATCCGGGCTTCTCCCGGGTCTGCCTCCGCGCCCGGATAGCTTGCGAGGATTTCTTCCTCCGTGAGCTGCCGGGGGGCTTGCTCCCCGGCGGCCGAAGGGGACGCCGCAAACACGCCCGCCGGGATGCTGGCAATCAAAAGCGCCAGTATCAGCACATAACAAAGTGACCGCTTTAAATACTTCCTTTTCATTTTTTACCCTCCAGAATGGCCCCGTGCCGCGTAAGCCATAATATTACATAAAATATTATATATTGTGGAAACGATAATGTAAATATTGAATAAATTCATTTCCTAATTTTATATATTTTTGTTTGATGTTACGATTTTTGGAGCTATATAAAACCAGGCTCCCGGGAGCAGTGTACGATACCGGAAGCCTGATTTTTCGGCTGTGAATTCATTCAGAATGCTGCCGCGCCTCTGCTTATTTTACAAAAAAGCGTGCGGACGCTTCCGGTTCCCGCCCGGCGCGCCTCCCTCTGTTTATTGGAGCCAGCGTATACCGTTTCATCGCAAAAAAGAGAAAATCTATTCCGAATTCGTAACAACTGTTACAAGTTTAAGTGTATAATATTTATTTTGTTGTTTACTACCCTCGGTGTACAAGGGTCAATATGGTTTTTCGGGGCAGAAACACCGCGAAGCGGTGTTATCCTCGTTGCCGGGCGCGAGCCCGGCTGCCTCGTCTGCCTAGCTATTGCGGCGTTTTTGCTCCCGAAAAACTCCGCAGGACCTGCCGGCGGGCAAAAATCAGGGCTGGCAAGGCCGCAGGACGAAGGTGGGCTTAATCTCCCACCAAGGACGAGAACGCAGCCAGCGCTCATTTTGGCTGCTGCTGGCATATTGCCCTTTGTACACCGAGGGTACCATTAAACTATAAAAACTCCACAAGGGAGAGCATATGAAACGGATTATCCTAATTATTGCAATCATCATCGCAACCACAGCCCTGGCGATCGGCTGCGTTTGGCTGGTTCAGGCGAATGTCCCGGTACCGGCTGAAAAGCTGATTGCCGGTGCCGCGCAGCTTCGGGAGCAGCCCTGTGAAAAAATCGTGATCCGCTATGCGGATATGACGCACGGAAAGGCTGCAGCAAAGGTGCTGGCTGATCCTGCAAAAGCGCAGCAGTTCGCAGGCCGCATGCTGCAGGCGGAATACAAACGTATCCGAACGCCGGAATCCCGGACGGGAGGCTCAAGCTATGAAGTCCTTTTCTTCCCCCAAGGCGGCGGAGAGCCGGTCACCGTCAATTCAAGCCGCCCTCAAACACTTTGGGTAAACGGAACCTTCGGGGATCGTTATTACCGATGCGACAGCAGCTGGACGGAAGACCTTGTGAACGAAGCCTCCGAGGTACCGGAAAGGGACGTTGCTTCTTATTATTAATCCACCCGGAAGATTTCCGCACAAAAAAGGCTCCGGATGCAGTTGTTCTCCTGCATCCGGGGCCTTCCTCTCTGTATCCTTTTCCGGGGCTTACTGCACAGCGGACGCTTCCTTCCCGGCGTGCACCGCACCTGCCGCCGGGTTCTCTTCCTGTTTGGTCATCTGCTCCGCGAGCCGCGCGTTTGCCAGCATCAGCTTAATGCGGTTCTGCTGGTTTACTTCGCTCGCTCCGGGATCGTAATCGATGGCCACAATATTGGCTCCCGGGCGTTTTTCCTTGATGGCGTGCATCATGCCCTTGCCCACGATATGGTTCGGCAGGCAGCCAAAGGGCTGGGTGCAGACGATGTTGTTCACACCGCTTTCGATGAGCTCCATCATTTCGGCGGTGAGCAGCCAGCCTTCCCCCATCTTCACTCCGTGGTGGATGATCTCATTTGCCAGCTCATTCGTGCGGGCGAAGGGGGTGGGGGCATCAAATACGCCGTATTCCCGCACGGCGTTTATCATATCCATCTGCTTCTTGAGCAGGAAGCGGTAGGCAAACCGCATGGCCGCGTTTTTATACCAGGCCGTGCCGTAGAGCTCGTGATCTACAATGCCGTTGTACACGCAGTAAAGGCAGAAATCGAGAAGCCCCGGCACCACCGGCTCCGCGCCTTCGGAAATGAGGAATTCCTCCAGGTGGTTGTTGCCGAGCGGCGAATATTTCACATAGATTTCCCCCACGATCCCGACCCTTGCGCGCGTTTCGCTTTTCTTCGGGATCTTATCGAACGCTTCGAGGATTTCCGGGTACATCGCGCGAATCTTTTGATAGCGCACGAACCTGGCGGAAGCAAACCATTTGGCAAAATAGTTGCAGTAATGCTCCACCACTCGCCCGGTATCGCCGGGATTCGCCTCATAGGGGCGGCACTGGTTGTTCAGCAGCATGAGGAAATCCCCCGCGATGACCGCGTAGGCAAGCTTCATCAGCATGGCGGGGGGCAGCTCGAAGCCCGGGTTTTTTTCGAGCCCCGCGAGATTGAGCGAAATCACGGGGATATAGCCGTACCCGCTTTTTTTGAGCGCCTTGCGCAGCAGGTGGATGTAATTCGAGGCGCGGCAGCCGCCGCCCGTCTGCGTGATGAGGAAGGCGACCTTGTGGGGGTCGTATTTCCCGCTCGCGAGCGCGTCCAGCATCTGGCCGATGACCAGAAGAGCCGGGTAGCAGGTATCGTTATGCACGTTGCGCAGGCCTTCGTCCACCACGCTGCGCCCGTCGTTATACAAAAGCTCCGTGTGGTAGCCCTGCTGGTTAAAGAGGGCGGAAAGCATTTTGAAGTGGATGGGGAGCATCATCGGGATGAGGATGGTGTGCGTCTCCTTCATCTCTTTGGTAAATACCACGCGTTCCATTTCCGTACTCATGGGGGTTCCTCCTATTGCTGCGCCGCCGAGAGCTCCCGTTCCTCCAGGGCTCCGAGCAGGCTGCGGATGCGGATGCGGACCGCTCCGAGGTTGTTGATATCGTCAATTTTGAGCTGGGTGTATAGCTTGCCGCCCGTTTCGAGGATCTCCCGCACCTCGTCGGTGGTGATGGCGTCGATCCCGCAGCCGAAGGAGACGAGCTGCACGAGCTCCATGTTCTTCTGCGTGGTAACAAATTTCGCCGCGTTGTAGAGCCGTGCGTGGTACGTCCACTGGTTGAGAACATTCACCTTCTGCGGCGAAACGAGGTCGCAGACGCTGTCTTCCGTAACGATGACGAGCCCTAAGGAGCTGATCATGCGGTCGATGCCGTGGTTGATCTCCGGATCGATGTGATAAGGCCGCCCAGCGAGGACGATGGTGGTAAGGCCGTGCTCCCTTGCGAAGGTAAGCGCCTTTTGCCCCTCTGCCCGCAGGTCCTCCTGCCACGCCGCATAGCGCGCATACCCCTCCTTGGCGGCGCGTTTGACCGCAGACGCCGTAATGCCGGGAAATTCCTTCGTGAAAAATTCCGAGGCCTTCCGCTGAAAGCCCTGGCCGGGGTCGAGCGAGAGATAGGGGGTGAGGAAGCGGACGCCCCGCAGCTTGGCAATGTTCGCGCGGAGCAGCTCCGGATAATAGGCGACCACCGGGCAGTTGAAGTGATTATCGCCCTTTTTCTCGTTGAAGTTATAGGTCATGCAGGGGTAGAAAATGGTATCCACGCCCTTTTCGAGCAGGCTTTCGATATGCCCGTGCATGAGCTTTGCCGGATAGCAGACGGTATCGGAGGGGATCGAATACCTCCCCTTGGCATAAAGCTCGCGGGAGGAAATATCCGACAGCACCACCTCGAAGCCGAGGCTCGTTAAAAAGGGGAACCAGAAGGGCAGGTTCTCGATCATATTGAGGCCGAGCGGGATTCCGATCCTGCCGCGCCCGCCGTCCTTCGGCTGAAAGCTCCGAAGCCGCCGGAGCTTATACTCGAAGAGGTTCGGCAGCTCCTGGCTTTTCGCACGGCCGGTGGGGCGCTCGCAGCGGTTGCCGGAAATAAACTTCCGACCGCCGGAAAAGGTGTTCACCGTGAGGCTGCACTTGTTGGCGCAGAGCCCGCAGGCCGCGGGGCGCGACTGGTGTGTGAAGCCTTCGAGCTCTTCCCCGCTCATGAGGCCCGATTCCGGAAGCCCCAGGCTCTTCGCGTGCAGCGCCGCGCCGTAGGCCCCCATCAGGCCCGCGATGGAGGGCCGCGTCACGTGTTCGCCCAGCTCCTGCTCGAAGCTGCGCAGAACCGCGTCGTTCAAAAAGGTGCCGCCCTGCACCACGATGCTTTCGCCCAGCTCCTTGGCACTGTGCGCGCGGATGACCTTGTAAATGGCGTTCTTGACCACGCTCATGGAAAGCCCGGCCGAAATGTCCTCCACCCCGGCGCCGTCCTTCTGCGCCTGCTTCACGGAGGAATTCATAAACACCGTGCAGCGGGAGCCGAGGTCCACCGGGCTTTTTGCAAACAGGCCCTTTTTCGCAAAATCCTCCACGGAATAGCCCATGGATTTCGCAAAGGTCTCAATAAACGAGCCGCAGCCGGAGGAGCAGGCTTCGTTGAGCATGATGCTGTCGATCGAATCGTTCTTGACCTTGAAGCATTTGATATCCTGCCCGCCGATATCCAAAATGAAATCGACCGACGGGTCAAAATGGCGCGCGGCCTTGAAATGCGCCATGGTTTCCACCAGCCCTGCATCCACGCGGAAGGCGCTGCGGATCAGGTCCTCGCCGTAGCCGGTGACCGCAGAGCCCCGTATCCTGATCCGGTTCCCGCAGAGGGCCCGGATGCGCAGCAGCTGCTCGCGGACGATATCCACGGGGTTGCCCTTGTTTGAATTATAGTAGGTATAAAGAAGGGAGGCGTCTTCGCTGATCAGCGCGAGCTTGGTGGTGGTGCTGCCGCAGTCGATGCCGAGATAAGCGTCCCCTTCATAGCTTTCCGCCGCCACCTCCGGCACGCCCGCCCTTGCATGGCGCGCGGCAAACTCGCGGTAATCCTCCTCCGATTCAAACAGCGGGCGCAGATGCTTGGCCTGGGAAGAACCTCCCGCCGCGTTCCGTATGGCTTCGCACAGCTCGTCATATTCCATGACCCCGGCGCTCTTTTCCGCGTACATCGCGGTGCCCATCGCCACGGCAAACTGCGCGAGCTCGGGGAAAACGGCGTGCGCTTCATCCAGCTCGAGCGTTTCCACAAAACGCTCCCGCAGGCCCCGGAAAAAGAAAAGCGGCCCGCCGAGGAACACGATCTTCCCCTCCAGCTTCCGGCCCTGCGCAAGGCCGGTGATGGTCTGGTCCACCACCGCCTGGAAGATGCTCGCCGCGATATCGGCCTTGCTGGCGCCCTGGTTCAGGAGCGGCTGGATATCGGATTTTGCAAATACCCCGCAGCGGGATGCGATGGGGTATATCTTTTGGTGCTTGAGGCTCAGTTCATCGAGCTCATCGGGAGTTACGTCCAGAAGGGAGGTCATCTGGTCGATGAACGCGCCGGTGCCGCCCGCGCAGGAGCCGTTCATGCGTTCATCGAGGCCGCCGGTGAAAAAGATGATTTTTGCATCCTCTCCGCCGAGCTCGATGACGATATCGGTATCGTCCGCAAAGCTACGCACAGCCTCCGCCGTGGCAAAAACCTCCTGCACAAAATCCACGCCCGCCGCCTTCGCAAGGCCCATGCCCGCGGAACCGGAGACGGCTGCCTGGAACCGTTTGCCCCGGAGCACGCTTCCCGCCTTTTCGAGAATCTCCGCCGTTTTCTCGCGCACCCGGGAATAATGCCGTTCGTAATGCCGAAACAGGATCTCCCCGTTTTCCATGACTACCACCTTGGCTGTGGTGGAGCCGATATCGATTCCTACCGTTACACTCATATCTGATAACTCCTAAACCCGCCCGTTTGCCGGGCTTTTTTGTGCGAGGGGGCACGGGTCCGCTATTCCGCAGCCCTGACCGCCCTCCGGCGCCTGTAAAATCCCATGCAGAAGCATGGAAAGCATATGATCGTAATCGCGCATGAAACGCTCGGTCAGCTCCGGCGAGCCGCCGGCCGCCGCTCCGCCCTTCAGGTATTTTTCCTGCAGGTGGGCGCTCATGGCAGCAATCAGCTCGAGCGCATCCTTCCGGGAAACGCCTTCCCGGAGCGCGCAGCTTTGGAGGCAGCCGCTGAGCCGCTGTTCCTTTTCCTGCTCGAACCGCACTCGCATCGCATGGAGAGACTCGAGCTGCCCGGCGGCGCCGTCGAACAGCGACATGATGACCGCGTAATGCCATGGGTGCTCGGAAAAAAACTGCGTGCGCCGCCGGTAAAAGAGGCAGAAGCAGTCCTTCCCCGCGCCCTCGGGCTGGGTAAACACCTGAAAGTCCCGCAGGCACTGCTCCAGCACCGCCGAAAACAGCTTTTCCTTGCTGCCGAAGTGATGGAACAGCAGGCCCTTGGAAATGCCCGCCACGCGGCAGATGCGGTTGGTGGAGGCTTCTCCGTATCCCCGCCCGCCGAATTCCCGCAAGGCGGCGTCTAATATTTTGCGCTTCGTATTGTCTTTGTTATGTTCATGTTCTGCCATATCTGTTTTCGTCCTTTTCAGGGATTGCCGCAAAAAGGGCACAGGTCCTATTATATCAAAAACTGACCACGAGGTCAACAACCGGTGAAAATTCCCTTTCCAACGGAAAAGCAAGAAAAAACAGCGCCGGCGAAAGCCGGCGCTGTTTTTTCTTAAACGTATTTACACAAACGGACGGGCAACCCCTTTGATGTTGCTCCGGGAACCGTTTGCAATGGGGCGGATCACCACGCCCACGCCGCCGCTTCCGGCATTCGGCCAGGATTCGATCACCTGACCGCCGCCGAGATAGATTGCCACATGGTTTACGGAACCGCCCGCGTTCTGATAAAAAATCAGATCCCCGCGCTGCCTTTCCGAATAAGCCACATGCTTAAGCTTGGGAGAAGCCCACAGGTTGGCGGACTCGTATTCATAGCCGGGATGCGCGTGCCGGACCGGGTTGATGGGCGAGCAATCGAGCCCCGCGCCGTAAAACGCCTGCATCACGAGGCCGCTGCAGTCCACCCCGGTGCCCGGCGCGCCCGATGCGCCGATCACGTATTTTGTGCCGAGATAGGTTCTCGCCGTGCCGATCATGGCCTCGATATGGTCGGACCGGGTGCTGTTCCGATTCACCCGGATCGGGCTTACATACGCACCGAGATGATACCAGTCGTATTCCGAATAGCCCATTGCCCGCCAGGTGGCAAGATCGACTGTGCCGGTCACAGGGAGGCGGTGGTTCTGCTGGAAGGTTCGCACCTTGTTGGCGAGAGCCCGGCTGTAATACGCGCCGCCCATGCCGGTATAATCGCCGCCGAAATACCCGACGACGCGCGCCGTTTTCAGGCCTTCGTAGCCTTCCGACAGGCTATAGCCCCCGCCGCCGAGGGCAATGGAATCCTGAACCTGGTAATACTGCGGCGGATTCTGGTAAAGCCTCTGCACCTTTCTCTTGATATCGATGGACCCGCCGCACAGGTAGGTCCTCGCACCGCCCGGATGGTTTGCATACACGTGGACGAGGTATTCGCCCGATTCCCCGTTGTGGTCGTTTGGAGAAACCCGAAGAATCCATTGGCCGCCCGTTCTCTCCGCCGAATTCCAGCGAATATCGTCCTGGCCGCGGCCGGACGTCCACACCGCCATGGAAACCGAGGAAATGGATTCGGTGGAACGCACGTTGCTCAGTGTAGCGGTAAAATTCCCGTAATCGTCCTTTGCCTCGAGGAAAAGGATATTCTCCGGGACCTCTTGAATAGAGAAGGACGCCTGCCCTATGAGGTTCCTGTTACCGGCCCAATCGCAGGCGTATACATGTGCGCGGTAAGCGCCTCGTTCCAAATGGTTTCCGATGTTGATTTCCGCCCGCCAGGTACTGCGGTTTACGCGTTTCGCGGCGTACCATATGATATCGTTCTGCCCGTTTTCATCTCCCCAAACAGGCACTAAGACCTCCCGCACGTCTGTAAGGTTCGTTATGGCGACTGATGCGCTTCCGGAATCCGCAGCAGCAGACGCAAAGACCTCCGGTGCCTCCTCCAGCGCTGTAAATTCAGCCTCCGTATGCCCCACGAGCTTCGAAAAGCCCCGTGCATCGTATGCGTATGCGTGAATGAGGTACGCTCCCTCTCCATACGCATGATCGGAAATATTCACCTCCGTGTAATAATCGCCGTCCTCCGCTCGGTATGCAGAATACCAACGAATATCGTCCTGCCCGTTTTGCTCGCTCCACACCGGCACACGAACCTCACGGATACCGGCCGGGCCCGTCAGGTTTTCAATCTTCACGGTAAACGTGCCCGCCCCGTTGTCCTGATCGATTACCGAAACCTCCGCATCGGAAATATCCTCGATCTGCACTGTAGTGTCGCGGACAAAGCCGGGCTTATTGTTCCGGTATTCATAGGCGTGGATGATATAGCTTCCCGGCTCGCGGTGGCTGCTCACCGGGACCGAGGCGGTGTAGGTGCGCGCGCCTTCCTTGCCGGCCGTATACCACACGAGATCGTTCTGCCCGTTTTTGCTGCCCCATACCGCAAAGCGGATAGATGCCCCCGCCTGTGCCGGATGGTTCCGGAGGGTAATGGTGATCCGGGTCTGGTCTGCGTTCGTTTGGGCCGTGAGCATGGAGGACCCGCCCGCCTTCACCTCTGTTTCGGCGGCCGCCGCGAGCACGGCGGTGCCGTAAGCATCATACGCGTAAGCGTGGATATGATAGTTCCCCTTGTCGCCCTTATGGTCCAGATAGTCGATATCCGCGTACCAATCGCTCCCCGATTTTTGCATCGGGTACCAGCGGATATCGTCCTGCCCGTTTCGCCCGCTCCACACCGGCAGGAGCACCCGGCTTACGCCGAACGCGCCCCCGGAAAGCCCGCTGAGCCTCACGGTGAACGTACCTGCCGTATCGTCTTGATTCAGGATGGAAACGGTCCCGCCGGATATGCCTCTCACTTGAAAGGTGTTTCCCGCAACGAATGCCTGACGCCCGTCTTTTCTTGCATATACATGAACATAATAGTTCCCGGTTTCCCGGTGGTTTTTCAGATCGATGGATGCCTTCCACGTGCCAAAACCGGCTTTTTCAGCAGGATACCAGCGGATATCGTTCTGCCCGCCGGCCGCGCCCCAAACGGCAAAAAACACCTCGCTTCCCGAAGAAACGCCGTATGCATTCTGCAGCGAAAGCTCCGCCCGCGCGGCGCTCACCACCGCGGAAACGGCCGGGTGCTCCGAATAGCGGAGCGTATACGTGACCGCGCAGAGGAGCCTGCGCTTTCCGCCGCTCTCTTCGTAAAAATGGGAATGGTAGGTTCCCGCGTCCCCTTTATGGTCGGCCGCACGGATGGTGACATACCATCCGTCCGCCTTTTTTTCGGCGCGGTGCCAGATAATATCGTCCTGCCCGTTTTGTTCGCTCCATGTCGGCACAGACACCCCGGCCGGCGCGCTGCTCAGCACGGGGCCTGTGAGCCGGAGGGTGACTGTACCGGCGGCATCGTCCTGGCCGATAATTTCCGCCGTATTTACCGGGACGGCCTGCGCCTGTGCAGGGGCTCCTGCCGCGGATGCCGGCCCGGGTGCAGCCACGAGCATCAGCACTGCTGTTATCAGGGCGAGCAGCCTCCTTTTGAATCTGTTCACCGCAATTCCCCCTCTGTTTTTTCTTTTATTATAGCATACTTTTTCCGCCGGGAAAGCGGATTCTATTCATGGGGCGTTTTTCTTTTCCGTCCTCTCCAAATTCCAGGTTGAACTGGCGGGCAAACAAGTTATAATAGAACTATACCCTCGGTGTACAAGGGGCAGCATGCCTGCCGGCAGCCAAAATGAGCGCTGGCTGCGTTCTCATCCTCGGTGGGAGATAAGCCCGCCTTCGTCCTGCGGCCTTGCCAGTCCTGATTTTTGCCCGCCGGCAGGTCCTGCGGAATTTTTCGGGAGCAAAAACCATATTGACCCTTCTACACCGAGGGTATCTTATACAAAGGAGGCTGGGGAATGAAAAGCGCCAATGCGAAGGATATCTTCCGGCAGATCCGGTTTAGCCCGCGCCGCTTTCTCGCGATCCTTTCGATCGTGGCGCTCGGCGTTGCCTTTTTTGCCGGGGTACGCGCCACAAGCCCCGATATGCGCCTGACCCTCGACCGTTATTACGACGATCAGAACGCCTCTGATATCCGCCTGCTTTCCACCATGGGCTTCTCCGAAGAGGACATCGCCGCGCTGGAAGAGGAATTCGATACGGTCCAGCCCGGCTATATGCTGGACGCGTTCGCGGAGATTTCCGGCAAGGAACGCCTGCTCCACCTCGAATCTTACAATCTCGAAGCCGGCGCCTCCCGCCTCAATCAGCCGGCGCTCGTGGAGGGCCGCCTTCCCGCGGCGGAGGATGAATGCGTGGCGGATGAAAAGCTGATCACATCCTTCGGGCTGAACGTAGGCGATACGATTTCCCTGAATACGGAGGATTCCGACGTAACGGAAAACATCAGCCGCCATACTTTTACCGTGGTGGGGGCGGCGCGGAGCGTGCAGTATATCTCCGTGGACCGCGGCACCAGCACGAAGGGCAGCGGGAGCGTGAACGGCTTTTTGCTCGTGCCCGAAAGCTGCTTTACTTCCCCGGTGTATACCGAGGCCTGGTTCCAGGCCGCCAATCCGGCGGGGGATTCCCGCTTCAGCGAAACATACCGCGCCCGCATCGGCGAAATCTCCTCCCGGCTCGAAGCGCTGGGCAAGGAGCGCGCCCCCCTGCGGCTCGAAAGCGTGCGGGCCGAAGCGCAGGCAAAGCTTTCGGAAGCCCGTGCCAAAATAGCCGATACGGAAAAGCAGCTGAATGATACGGAAACCAAGCTGAAAGACGGGCGCGCCCAGCTCGAAGCCGGCCGCGCGGAGCTTTCCTCCAAGCGTGAGGAATATCTTGCCGGCATCGCCGAAGCACAGCGCCGGCTGGAGGAATCCGCGGCGCAGCTGGAAAGCGCTCAGGCGCAGATCGAAGCGAACGATGAAAAGCTGAAGGAGGGCAGGGCGCAGCTCGAAGAAGGCCGCAGCGCCCTCGAAGACGCGCGGCTCCAGATTGCCACGGGAAAGATCGAGTTGGATACGCTTGCCCGCCAGCTGGAAGCAGCAAGGCAGCTTATCAGCCTCCTCCCGTCGGATTCCGAGCTTTACGGGCAGGCGATGGAGGCCCTCGCAAAACTCGAAAGCTCCTATCAGGAGCAGAGCGGCAAGCTCGGGGTGGCCCAGGAACAGTATAAAGCGGGATTGCGTGAACTCTCCCGGAGCGAGCAGGAGCTTTTTTCCGGCGCGGTGGCCCTCGAAACGGCCAAAAACCAGCTGGCCGCAGGCCGGACTGAATATGAAAAAGGCCTCGCCGCATTCGAAACGCAGAAGCGGGAGGGCGCTTCGCAGCTTTCCGAAGCGGAACGCACCCTCTCGGAAAAGGAAAAAGAGCTATTGGCCGGCGAAGCACAGCTGGCGGACGCCCGCAGGCAGGCCGAGCCGAAGCTGGCCGATGCGCGCCGCGAGATTTCAGCCGGCGAAGATAAATTAAAGGAGCTCGAAGAGCCCGAGTGGCATATTCTCGATCTAAGCAAAAACCAGGGCTTTGAAGGCTACCGGCAGGATACCGACCGCGTGGCCAACATCGGGCTCGTGTTCCCCATCATCTTTTTCCTGGTGGCGGCACTCGTGAGCCTGACCACCATGACCCGCATGGTGGACGACGACCGCGTACAGATCGGCACCCGCAAGGCGCTCGGCTACGGCCGCATGGCCATTGCCGCCAAGTATCTCGTTTATGCGGCGCTGGCAAGCGCCGGGGGGATCGTTCTCGGCCTTGCGGTGGGGCAGCAGCTGTTCCCCCGCGTGATCGCTTCGGCCTACGGCATCCTTTACGATGTGCCGGATGTGTTCACTCCCTTAAACGTGCCCCATTCCCTCATCGCGGCCATCGGGGCGCTTCTCTGCTCTATTTTGCCCGCGTTTCTCGTTTGCCAGAGCGCGCTCATGAGCACGCCCGCCAGCCTCATGCGCCCGCGCGCGCCCAAGGAGGGCAAGCGCATCCTGCTCGAGCGCATAAGGCCGCTCTGGAACCATATGAACTTTTCCATGAAGGTGACCTGCCGGAACATCGTCCGGTATAAAAAGCGCCTGCTGATGACCATCATCGGCATTGCGGGGTGCACTGCCCTCGTCTTCACCGGGTTTGGGCTGCGCTCCTCCGTCAATTCCCTCGTGCCTCTGCAATACGAGCAAATTCAGAAATACGATATGCAGGCCGACCTGAAGGACGATTCCGGGGAAACGCGCCGGCTGGTGGACGAAGCCCTGAGGGCAAGCGGAGCCCTCGAAGCCGGCATGTATTTCCACTCCGAATCGGTGACGGCGGAAGCGGACGGCAGGGCCAAGGACGCAACGCTGGTGGTTGCAAACGACCCCGCCGCCTTTTCTGATTTCATCACCCTGCGGCGGCGGATCGGCAAGCGCCCCGTGGAGCTCAGCTCCAAAGGAGTGATCCTCACCGAGAAGCTGGGCAAGCAGCTCGGCCTCGGCGCGGGAGATACCGTTACCCTCCGCGATTCAGACGGCAGGACCTTCACCGCCCCGGTCCTCGCTTCCGTGGAAAACTATGTGTTCAATTATATTTACCTGACGCCGGAGCTGTATGAAGAGACGTTCGGGAAGACGCCCGCTGTCAACGCCCTGTTCGCCCGGCTGAGCGAGAAGGGAGACGCCGCCGAGGAAGCGCTCTCCACCTCGCTGATGGACACAGGCCGCGTGAGCTACGTTTCCTTCAATACTCAAATCCGCGAAAACTTCACGAATATGACCAAGGCGCTCGATACGGTGGTGATCGTGCTCATCCTTTCCGCCGCGGCGCTGGCCTTCGTGGTTTTGTTCAGCCTGACGAACATCAATATCGACGAACGCACCCGCGAGCTCGCCACCATCAAGGTGCTCGGCTTCTACGACCGCGAAACCGCCATGTACATCTACCGGGAAAACATCATCCTGACCCTTCTCGGCACCCTTCTCGGCCTCGTGCTCGGCGTGTTCCTTCTGATGTATGTGATCGTTACGGCGGAGGTGGATATGGCCATGTTCGCCCGCACGGTGGAATGGTGGAATTACCTGATCGCCGCCGGGTTCACCTTCTTCTTCGCCTTCCTCGTGAACCTCTTTATGAACCGCGTCATTAAAAAAATCGATATGGTCGAATCGCTCAAGAGCATCGAATAAAGGAGGCTTCTATGCTGCTGCGCTGCCTGTTTGTGGGCTTCGGCGGGTTCGCCGGAGCCGTCGCCCGGTATCTGGTGGGGCAAATCCCCCTGTTTTCAAGGCAGGGGTTCCCCTTCGCCACTCTTCTTATCAATTTTCTGGGCGCGGTGGCCATTGCCGTGATTGCCGAAGCCTCTCTCCGCATTGCCCCGCTTTCGCCGGAGCTCCTCCTGTTTTTAAAGGCCGGCCTATGCGGCGGCTTCACCACATTTTCCACCTTTTCGCTGGAAACGATGGAGCTGCTCGAAAACGGAAAAACGTTTCCCGCCCTCGCTTATATCCTTTTAAGCGTGGGGCTGTGCCTCGCCGGCGTATGGCTCGGGAAGGCCGCGGTCCTCTGGATGGCAAAATAACGGGTTTTGAACACCAAAAAAGCCGAGGCCGGATTGAAAGCCTCCCTTATGAAAGGGAGGTGGCACGGCGTAAGCCGCAAGGCCCGGCGCCTTGCTATGACCGGCAACTCCGAAAGCGGCAAAAAGGTCCGCTTGCGGCGCATGGTACTCGGATGGTATCGCCTAGCCATACAATAAAAAGCTGTTCCTGGATATGCTTGTAAAACAACCCTTCTGTCTGTTTCGCTGAGCTCCCTTTTCACAAGGGAGCCTTTTTAGTTTTCGGCTTGCACATATGCCGGGAAGCCCGCGGCAGCGGGGAGGCTGCCACGGGCTTCCTGTGTTTTTCATACCCTCGTGTACAAGGGGGTAAAAAACAGGATAAAACCTGTTTCGCGCCGCGGGGCGGCTCTTATTCATTGATAACGGCTATCTGACACATTTTCATCGTCAACAGCGCCGCCCGGTGGCTTTCCTCCGTTACGCCGGCGCAGCATTCGGCGTCCACAGTGATTTTCAGTTCCGGCAGGCGCGCCTTGAGGATGAGCGCGTTCGAAACCACGCAGATATCCGTGCACACCCCGCAGAGCTCGATCTCCTCCACATCCTCCGCTGCCCTTGCGATACGCTCGGCCAGCTCCAGCGAGCCGAAGGAGGTTTTATCGAACACCTCGCAGCCGTTTGTGGAAAGCTCTCCTGCGAGCTCGTGTCCCTTTGTTCCCTTGATGCAGTGCCTCACCGGCAGAAGCCTTCCCTCCTGCGTTGCGAGGTAATCGTCCTCATGGGTATCCCGGGTGAAAATGACCGGGTCCCCGTTTTGCCTGTATTCCTCTGTTTTTGCTTTTACCCGCGGCAGAATCCGCTCCGCCGCGCGCGAGCCGAGCGGGCCGGTAATAAAGTCGTTTTGCATGTCGATCACAAGCAGCAGCCTTTTCATCTTTTCCCTCCTGTTTTTTTCCTTCGGGCAGTACCGCTTCTTATTTTCCGCATACCGCGGCATGGTATGCCTTTTGAATGATATAAAATCAGGGCAGAGGGCTCAAACGCGCCCCTCTGCCCTTCTGTTTCCTTTCATTCCGCCGCGCGGCGAATCAGCTCAATTACCGTTTCCTCCCCGAGCGAGGTATCGAGCGTGAGGTGGTAGTTCCGGCAGTCGCCCCACTTCTGGCCGGTATAATGGCTGTAATAATTGGCGCGCCCCTTGTCCGCGCGGCGGATCTCCTCCGCGCATTTTTCCGGGGAAACGCCGTATTCGCGCACCACGCGCCTTTTCCGCTCCTCCAGCGGCGCGTGGAGGAAAACGTTGAGGCAGTCCGCCCGCTCGCGGAGCACATAATCCGCACACCGGCCGATGAGCACGCAGGGGCCTTCTTCCGCAAGCTTCATAACCGCTTCGAACTGCGCGAGAAAGATCTGGTCGCTCATGGGCAGGGAGCGGGGGGTGTACCCCTGGGCGGAGTAATTTCCCACCGCCAGATGGAAGAGAAGGCTGCTTGCCGCCTGCTTTTCCGCTTCCTCAAAGGTCTCCTCCGCGAGGCCGCTCTGCTTCGCCGCGAGCTGGATGAGCGATTTATCGTAATACGCGATGCCCAGCTCCTCCGCCAGCTGCTTTCCGATCCGGCGTCCGCCGGAGCCGTGCTCCCTCGCAATGGTGATGATGCTGTATTTCATTTCTGACCCCTCCTTCGTATTACGGCTGCTGCGGCACGGGCTCTCTCTCCACGGAGCCTGAGGCAGCCGGTTCCGCCTCCTGCCGCGCGATCCATGTTTTCAGACGCTTCATCTCGTGCAGGGCAAACGCCAGCACGATGAGACCCGCGCACACATCGGCGATCGGCCCGGCGGCTAGGATGCCGTCCAGCCCCCAGAACAGGGGCAGGATGAGGATCAGCGGGATTAGCAGCAGCACCTGCCGCAGGAGCGACAGGATCGACGCCTTGACCGGCTGGCCCGTGGCCTGGAAATAGTTTGTGGATACGATCTGGAAGCCTGCGCAGAACACGCCCGCCATGAATACGCGCATGCACTTGACGGCAAAGCCCGTGAATACGGCGTCCTCCGTGCCGAAAAGCAGGAGCAGGATATCCGGTATCAAAATGCAGGCGAGCCAGCCCACAACGGAAACCGCGGTGGATATGCCCACCGCCGTCAAATACGCTTTCCGGATGCGCCGCGGCTGGTTTGCGCCCTGATTGAAGCCGAGAATCGGCTGGGAGCCTACCCCGATGCCGATGCACACGGAAATGAGGATCATGCTGACCTTCATCACAATGCCCATGGCGCTCAGGGCCACCTCGCCGCTGACTTCGGACATATCGCCGTAATGCACCAGCGAATTGTTCATCACGATCTGCAGCAGGGTGGACGCGAGCTGGGTAATGCAGCTTGAAATGCCGAGCGCCGCGGCCATGCCGCAGATGCGGGGATGAAGGCGCATATCCTTCCGGTGGAAGCGCATGTTGCCCTTTTTCCAGAAGTAATAAATCAGGATGGCGGCGGAAATGATCTGAGAAGTAACCGTGGCGATGGCGGCTCCCGTCACGCCCCAGTGGAAAACGAAGATGTAAACCGGGTCTAGGATGGTGTTGAGGATGGCGCCCGCCAGCATGCTGTACATGGAAAGCTTGGGCGCGCCGTCCGTCCGCGCGAGGTTCGAAAGGCCCACGCCCAGCATATTGAAGGGAATTCCCAGCATGATGATAAACGAATAGTCCCGGGCATAGGGCATCACCTTATCGGTCGCGCCGAAGAGCCGAAGGATGGGATCGAGGAAAATGAGCCCGAGAACCGTTAAAACAACCCCTACGCCAATGAGCAGGACAAACATATTGGAAAGGGTGATTTCCGCCTCCCTCTCCTTCTTCTCGCCCAGCTTGATGGCGGCGTATGCGCTGCCGCCCGCCCCGAGCAGGGTGGAGACCGACAGCACGATGGTCACGATCGGGAAGGCCACGGTAGTGGCGGCGTTGCCGAGATACCCGACCCCCTGGCCGATGAATATCTGGTCTACTATATTATATAATGCGTTCACCACCATGGAAATGACGGCGGGCAGGGCGAACTGCCGCAATAATTTCGGGATCGGCTCATAGCCGAGCGGATTGCGCCGCGGCGCGGCTTGTTCTTCCTGCAAGGGTTCTAATCGTTCCATTCGCGTTCCTTCTTTCTTTTTGCCAGGTGGCCGCTTGCGTTCTGCGCCATGCGGCTCATCAGCCGTTCGGCTGTTTTTTGTTCCTCTTCACGGATGCCGCACATCAAAATCTCATTCCAGCGGCCAAGCATGTTTCTCGTTTCACGGATGATCGGTTCGGCCTGCCCGGTGAGGTAAAGGCGGTGGATGCGTTTATCATCCGGATCCGGCTCTACGCGGATATAGGCCTGCTCCGCGAGCTTCTGCACGGCGCGCGCGGCGGTCGCCTTATCGTAACAGCCCTGCCGGGCCAGCTCCTGCACGCTGATGCCCGGATGGTCCCCAATGCGCAGCAGGAAAAACTGCTGCCCGCTTCCAATGTGAAAGGGCGCGAGGGCCTGGTCGAAATAGATACTGCTCAGCCGGTACAGTACCGACGAATACCTCTGGATCGCGCACCGTTTTTCTTCCATGCGCCGCCGTCACTCCCTCAATAAAGTTGCGTCTGCAACTAATATTCGATTTAGTATAACATATTTTTGGGGGAGAATCAACCGGATTCCCTTAAAAAAGCGCGAATCAAAGCCCCCGGGCTTGGAGCTGCCCGGGGGCCGGAAGGCCTATCTTCGTTTGATGTTATACCAGCACGCCCAATCGTTTTAAAAGTACGATACAGTCGAGGCAGCCCTGCCGGTATATCTGCCTTTGCAGGATCGCCGCGGCGGTATGCTGATGGTCAAGATACTCCTGCATATCGAGGCAGTCCTCCGCGCCGACGAAGATTCCCTCCTCACGGTAAATAATCGAGCCGAGGTTTTCCATGAGCGCCTCCTGCCGTTCCAGCTCGGATGCGTATTCTCCGTTTGTATCCTTCAGTTCCCGGGCAATTTCCTCCATTCGGGCATCAAGAAAATCATAAATATTTCGATTCACTGTTTTCCATCCTTTCTTATTGTTCTTCAACTGCTTGAAAGGAGAAACCGTGCATGTTATACTATTTACACGGTCACTGCCTTTTGGGCAGTTGATGGTACTGGAAGTGTCCGCTTTTTTAGAGGTTGGGGGGACACTTCCTTTTATTTTTTCTGCTTTAGATCGCGTATTGCTTCCCGCACTCCTTCTGCCCGGCTAATTTCTTTCCTCGCACAATAATCATCTAAGGTTTCAGCTTCACTGTTATCTATGCGAACTGTCAATTTAACCGATTTGGGATTATCGGAAAACGGTCGACCGATCTTTTTCTTGTCAGACAAAGAATCACACCTCCTTTTTGCCGACATTAATATTATAGTTGTCGCCGACAAAAATGTCAAGCCTTAATTGCCCCCTGTGCGTTCCGTCCTTCAAAAAGCCGTTTTCGCCCAACTCCTTGAAAGTAAGACCTGCATATGGTAAACTTATTGATGCAGTCTGCCTTTTCGGTAGTTGCGCTGGGGAAGTGGTGGCTTGTTTCGCTGATGGGACACCGCTTCCTCTTATTTTTCACCGGAGTTTTCCAGGCTTGCATATATTTCATGGATGCCGTCCCGGACAAGCTCCGATTTCGTCCGGCCAGTAACCTTGCAGCAATACTCCAAAATCGCGCTGTCTTCGCTTGTTAATCGTATTTCTACCCTCTTGATCTTGGGATTGTCGCTCGGTGGCCGTCCCGTTCTGGGGCTCAAAATATCACCTCACTTTTTACCGTACATTTATAATAATTGATGTACGGTAAGAAGCCAAGAAAAAAATACAAGTTATTAGGAAATCAGAAACATAGTCGCATGGCGTCGGCCTTACGGCCTCGCCCTGCTCCTTGTTTC
>CAUBKG010000032.1 GCA_958436475.1 uncultured Clostridia bacterium | reverse complement strand
GCCAGCGCTCATTTTGGCTGCTGCAGGCATATTGCCCTTTGTACACCGAGGGTACAGAATGAGAATACAAGGCTAAGAACGCCTTTGCACGTTTCAGCGGCAAAGGCCACGTTATACGGCGCGGCGGTAGGAGGAAACAGCCGCCTTGCGCGGCTGGCTCTTATTTTCATAGGAGGCGATCGGCACCACCTTGCGTGCGGGCTTTTTGCGGTGGAGCTGATAGAAGCAGCAAAGGGCGAGAATGCCTTTCAGAAGGATTCCTGCCGCAAACAGCAGGGCGCTGCCCATCGGTTCCGGATGAACCAGAGTTACCGATTCAAAAACGGCAAGATATCCGGCAATTCCGCAAAGGTATTTGTTTTCGCGGAAATCGTTCCGATGCCGGAACAGGCGGACCGCCAGATAAGCAAAGAGGATCACACTGATAACATTCAACATAACGCATTCTCTCCGTTCTTCTACAGAATATATGTTCTGCATCTTTATTATACCGAATCATTTTAAAATTGCAAGCACTTTTTCGAACAAATGTTTTATTTTTTCTTTCTATCTTTATTATATACGCTTCTGGTGTCCCAAAAATGTCTCATCCAAACGCACATAAATTCCATATATTTACATATTAGCGTGAGAACATCCAAATCCATGTCGAAAAACGGATTTTGTAAAAAAAATTATCAAAACTTTTTATTTCGAGGAGGGAAAGCGTAAAACCGGTTTTTGAAAGCAAGCGCCGTTTCTTTCGGGGGATTTTATCCGGAGCCGGGGAAAAAAGCGGCGGGAAGAAAAAAGGACGGGGAAGAGGCGGCATCCGGAGCGAAAAGCGGGGGATACTGCGAAAGCCGGAACGATGGCGCAAAAGAGGGCGGACGAACGAAAGAAACCGGTTAATCCGGCGGAAAATTTGCATGGAGGCTTCTCCCGGATAAAACTTGCAGAGAAAGGGGAAAAAAGGTATAATCATTTTATATGTAACCTGATGTTTTGCGTTTGCCGTGCGAAGTACCGGCCGGTGCCCGCAGAGAAAAGGAGTTTGTTTATTTGCCGCAGGAACTGAGAAAAACCCGGATCATTTCCGAAGAAGAACTTCAAATTCAGCGCGGGTATGCCGAAAAGGCGGCCCGGCTTCTCACGGAGCGTTTCGGTGAGTATGAAACGCCGCTTGCGCTCATTCATACGTTCGGCTGCCAGCAGAACGTGAGCGATGGCGAGCGCATCCGCGGAATGCTTTCCGAAATGGGATACGGCTTTACGGAAGACCCCGAGCGCGCCAGCCTGATCCTCTATAATACCTGTGCGGTGCGGGAGCATGCGGAAGCCAAGGTGTTCGGAAACGTGGGCGCGCTCAAAAAGCTGAAAAAGAGCAACCCGAACCTCGTCATCGCCCTTTGCGGCTGCATGGTGCAGCAGGAGCGTGTGGCGGAAAAGTTCCGGCAGAGCTATCCGTATGTGGACCTGCTCTTCGGCACGCATGTCCTCCACCGTCTGCCGCAGATGCTGTATGAAGTGCTCAGCACGCATAAACGTGTTTTCTGCCGCCCGGAGGAACCCGGCAACATTGCCGAGGGCGTGCCTGTGAAACGGGAAGGCGGCGTGAAGGCCTTTTTGCCGGTCATGTACGGCTGCAACAATTTCTGCACCTATTGCATCGTGCCCTATGTGCGGGGCCGGGAGCGGAGCCGCGCGCCGGAGGATATCCTCCGCGAGGCGCGGGAGCTGGTAAATGCCGGAGCCCGTGATATCACCCTGCTCGGGCAGAATGTGAATTCTTATGGCCTGGGGGAAGCGCACGGCGTGGATTTCGCGGCGCTCCTCCGCCAAATCAACGCCATAGAGGGCGACTTCCGTATCCGTTTTATGACCTCCCACCCGAAGGACTGCACCCACGAGCTGCTGGACGCCATGGCGGAATGCGAAAAGGTTGCAAAGCATCTGCATCTGCCCTTCCAATCGGGGAGCGACCGGGTGCTGCGCGCCATGAACCGCCATTATACGAGAGGCGAATACCTTTCCCTCATCCGCTATGCGAGGGAAAAGATGCCCGGCCTTTCCATCACGAGCGACGTAATCGTCGGCTTCCCGGGCGAAACCTATGAAGAGTTCAGGGAAACGCTCAGCCTGATCCGCGAAGTGGGCTTCACTTCGCTTTTCACCTTTATCTTTTCTCCCCGTCCGGGAACGCCCGCGGCCCAGATGGAGGACCCCGTTCCGCGGGAGGAAAAAAACCGCTGGTTCCAGGAGATGACCGGCCTGCAGGAGCAGATCGCCGCCAGTCGGAATGCCGCCCTGGTGGGGCAGACCTTCCGTGTGCTTTGCGAGGAGCCGGGGCACAGCGCCCCCGGCACGGTGAGCGGGCGGACGGAGGGCAACGTCATCATCGAATTTTCGGCGTCCGAAAGCCTCATCGGCCGCTTTGCAGACGTTACCGTCACCCGCGCGGGCAACTGGGTGCTGAGCGGCGAGCTGGCGGAAGGAGCGCCCGGATGCTGCAAACGGGCATAACCTGAGCCGGAACGCGAAAGGATAAAAGAAGGAATATCTTAAAGAAGAGCCGCCGGTCAAAACAAAAACTTCCGGCGGAAAAACAAAAAAGGAGATTTGAAAAAACATGGATATTATGGAACTTACCAGAAAGCTTGGAGCGGCCATTCAGGAGGAGCCGAGCTATATCGCTTATCAGGCGGCCCGCGCCGCGAACGATGGGGACGAGGAACTGCAGAAGCTGATCGGCGAATTCAATATGCTCCGCATTTCCATTAGCAATGAGAACGGCGGAGAAAATGAAACGAAAATGGAAGAGCTGAATGAAAAGCTCCGCGCCTGCTATAACGAGATCATGCCGAACGAGAACATGCAGGCCTTCAACCAGGCGAAGGACGAGCTCGACCGCCTCGTCAACCAGATTACCACCATCATCACCCTGTGCGTGAACGGGGAAGACCCTGAAACATGTGAAGCCTCCGGCTGCACGGGCAGCTGTTCCGGCTGCTCCGGCTGCCACTGACCGCCGGCCGAAGAAACCGAATCAAAAGAAACGGGAGGAGAAACAAATTGGCGGAATTATCCCCGATGATGAAGCAGTATTACCGGATCAAGGAGAAAAATAAGGACTGCATCCTGTTTTTCCGCCTGGGCGATTTTTATGAGATGTTCTTTGAGGATGCAAAGCTTGCTTCCAAGGAGCTGGAGCTTACCCTCACCGGGCGGGACTGCGGCCAGGAGGAGCGCGCGCCCATGTGCGGCGTTCCGTATCACAGCTGCGAATCGTATATTGCGCGCCTCGTGGAAAAGGGCTATAAAGTGGCCATCTGCGAACAGCTGAGCGACCCGAGCGCAAAGGGCCTCGTGGACCGCGACATCGTCCGCGTCATCACGCCCGGCACCGTGGTGGAGGGCAGCATGCTGGATGAAACCCGCAACAATTACCTTTGTGTGGTCGCGGCGGATGAAAGGGGCGCGGGCGTCTGCTTTGTGGATGCTTCCACGGGCGAGCTGAATGTAACGGAAGTCACCGGGGCGGATTTTGCCGAGCGCACCGCCGCGGAGCTCGGGCATTTCATGCCGAAGGAAGTGCTGCTGAACAGCGAGGCGGGCCGCATGGCGCCCCTCACGGAATTTATCCGCCGCAAGCTTTCCTGTGCCTCCGAGGTTTTGCCGGAGGATCATTTCAGCGCGGAGCGGGCCTGCGAGCTCGCGTGCCGGCATTTCGGCGCCGGCTCGCCGGAAGAACTGAAGATGCAGCCGGGGGGCCTGCCCATACGGGCGCTCGGCGCCGCGCTCCTTTATTTGATGGATACGCAGAAGATGGTGCTGAAAAACATCAGCACCATCAATCTATACAGCAGCGAGCAGTTCATGCGGCTGGATATTTCCACCCGCCGGAACCTCGAACTGTGTGAAAACATGATAACGAAGCAGAAGCGCGGCTCCCTTTTGTGGGTGATGGACCAGACCAAAACCGCCATGGGCAAGCGAATGATCCGCAGCTGGATCGAGCAGCCGCTGCTGAACTGCGCGCGCATCACACGCCGGCAGAACGCGGTGGAGGAATTCGTGAACCAGCCCGTGATGCTGGGAGAAATGCGCGAGCAGCTCTCGGGAATCTATGATCTCGAGCGCATCATGGCCCGCATCGTTTACGGCACGGCCACAGCGCGCGAGCTCAAATCCATGCAAACGGCTCTCGAGCGGCTGCCGGGGCTCAAGATCACGCTTTCGGGTGTTGGCAGCGAGCTGCTGCGGGAAATGTATGAAATGATAGACACGCTGGAAGACGTTGCTTCGCTCCTCGAAGCTTCCATTGTGGACGAGCCCCCCGCCACCCTGAAGGAGGGCGGTGTAATCAAACGGGGCTATCACGATGCGCTGGACCAGGTCCGGTCAGACATGACCGGGGGCCGCGGCATCATTGCGGAGATCGAGGCGCGCGAGCGGGAGAAAACGGGCATCAAAAGCCTGAAGGTCGGCTATAACCGCGTGTTCGGATATTACATAGAAGTGAGCAATTCCTACCGCGGGCAGGTGCCGCAGGAATATATCCGCAAGCAGACTTTAACAAACTGCGAGCGGTTCATTACCCAGGAGCTCAAGGATCTCGAAAACCGTGTGCTCGGCGCACAGGAGCGGGCCGTGCAGATGGAGCATGAGCTGTTTGAGCAGGTGCGCTCGGCGGTGGCGGGGGAACTCCCGCGCATCCAGGGCACGGCGCACGCCGTTGCGGCGCTGGATACGCTCGGCAGCCTCGCCCATGTGGCGGCGGCCGGCGGTTTCTGCAAGCCCGATATCGCGGTAGACGGTGTGATACGCATCACGGAGGGCCGCCATCCAGTGGTGGAGCGCGTGCTCGATTCGCCCTTCGTGCCGAACGACACGCTGCTGGACAGCGGCGAAAACCGCTGCGCCATCATCACCGGCCCCAATATGGCGGGCAAATCCACCTATATGCGCCAGGTCGCCATCATCACCCTCCTCGCGCAGACGGGGAGCTTTGTTCCGGCGGCGTCCGCGCACATCAGCCTGGTTGACGCGATCTATACGCGCGTCGGCGCGTCGGACGACCTTGCAACCGGCCAGTCCACCTTTATGGTGGAGATGAACGAGGTGGCCAATATCCTGAAAAACGCTACCAGGAACAGCCTCCTAATCCTCGATGAAATCGGCAGGGGGACCTCCACCTTCGACGGCATGAGCATCGCCCGCGCGGTGCTCGAGCATGTGTGCGATAAACGCAGGCTCGGCGCAAAGACCCTGTTTGCCACCCATTACCACGAGCTCACCCGGCTCGAACAGGAGATGGAGGGCATCAAGAATTACAACGTCGCGGTGAAAAAACGCGGCGACGATATCATCTTCCTCTGCCGTATCGTCCCCGGCGGCGTGGACGACAGCTACGGCATTGAGGTCGCAAAGCTCGCGGGTATCCCGCAGTCGGTCGTGAACCGCGCGAAGCAGGTGCTCAAGGAGCTGGAGCAGGAAAACGGGCGCACCCCCGCCGCGAGGCCGGTGTATGAAACGGCGGAAAACCAGATGTCCCTGCTCGATTTCGGCGGGGCGGAAATCGTGGAAGAGCTCAAAAAGCTGGACGTCAACACCCTTACTCCCATTGAGAGCATGTCCCGCCTGTATGCGCTCTGCGAAAAGGCAAAAAATATGTAAGTTTTCTTCACCTGCACGCGGGAACTATCATCCGCGCAAAAAAGCGCGGCAAAAAGGAACGGTGAACAGCAATGCCGAAAATTCAGGTCATGAGCCGCCATCTGGCGGAACAGATCGCAGCGGGAGAGGTCGTGGAACGTCCCTCGTCCGTTGTGAAGGAGCTGGTGGAAAACGCCATCGACGCGGGTGCGTCTTCCGTTACGGTGGAGATCAAAAACGGCGGCGTCACCTTCCTGCGCGTCACCGATAACGGTTCCGGCATTGAGCGGGAGGATGTGCCGAAGGCCTTTTTGAGCCATGCCACGAGCAAGCTCTTAACGCTCGACGACCTGCACAGCATCCATACGCTCGGCTTCCGGGGCGAAGCGCTCGCATCCATTGCCTCCGTATCCAGAGTCAGCGTGCTCACCCGCACGAGAGGGGAAGAAATCGGCACGCGGTATGAGATTCAAGGCGGCGAGGCGGGGGAGCCGGAGGACGCCGGCTGCCCGGTGGGTACCACCATCGTTGTGCGTGATTTGTTTTATAACACCCCGGCCCGCATGAAATTCCTGAAAAAGGATGTAACCGAGGCCAACGCCGTGGCGGGCGCTGTGGACCGTCTGGCGCTGTCTCACCCGGAGGTTTCCTTTCGGCTGATCCGGGAGGGCAGGCAGACCCTTCTCACCCCTGGGGACGGCAAGCTCCGCTCGGCGGTATACGCCGTATACGGCCGGGATTTTGCTTCCGGCCTTGTAGAAGCCGACTATTCGCTTGCAGGCGTCACGGTGAAGGGGCTTGTTTCCAAGCCTGCCCATTCCCGCGCCAACCGGAATATGCAGCATTTCTTCATAAACGGCCGGTTCGTCAAAACCCGTACCGCCATGGCCGCGCTGGAGGAAGCGTATAAAAACAGCATCATGGCGGGCAAGTTTCCCGCCTGCGTGCTCGAAATCGATCTCCCGCCGGAGCAGCTGGATGTCAACGTCCACCCGGCAAAAATCGAAGTGCGCTTTGCAAACGAAAAGGCAGTGTTCGAGGCGGTATACTACGCGGCGAAAAACGCGCTGGCGGCTGGCGATACGCGCCCGATGGCAAACCCGTTCCGCACGTCCGCCCTGCGCGGGGAAGCGCCGAAGCAGATGGAGCTCGGCGGGGAAGCATCCTCCGTTTCGCCGCCGTCCGCCCTGAACAGCGGCGTTCGGCTGCGGCCGCCCGAGCTTTCGGTGCAAACGGACGCGCCGCCGGTGCTGCGCAGCAGCCGCGCCATCTTATATAAAACGAAGGGGGACGAAGAGCCGCCCCTCGAAGCCGCTCCCTCCGTGCCGGAACAGGCACAGCCCGTTACAGAAGCAATAGCACCGCCCCGCATCCCGGAAAAAGAGAAAGCGCCGAAAGAGGATGAAAAACGGATCGACCCGGAAAGCATCCGTTTCATCGGCGAGCTTTTTTCCACCTATATCCTCGCACAGGAGGGAAACCGCTTCCTGATCGTGGATAAGCACGCGGCGCACGAGCGAATTTTATTTGAACGCCTTTCTACCCGGGAACGGGAGGCGGACCGCCAGCTGATGCTCGAGCCGGTTTCTGTGGCCCTTTCCAAGGAGGAATACGACGTTCTCCTTTCCCACCGAGAGCTGCTCGCACGCTGCGGCCTCGAAACGGAGGATTTCGGTGGCGGAACGCTGCTGGTCCGGAGCGTCCCCCTGCTGCTCAGCCGGGAGGATGTTTCCGCCCTTCTCACGGAACTTGCGGGCAAGCTGCTCGAGCACCGGCGGGACGCCACCTTTGATAAGCTCGATTGGCTTTATCATTCCATCGCCTGCCGCGCGGCCATCAAGGCGGGTGACCAGACCTCCGAGCTGGAGCTGAAACGCCTGCTCGCGCAGGTGTTGGGAGAAGACGTCCGGTACTGCCCCCATGGGCGGCCGGTCGCCGTGATTCTAACCGAATACCAGATTGAAAAACAATTCGGCAGGGTGTAACGCTATGGAAGAAAAAATACCGCTGCTTTGCGTGGTGGGGCCTACGGCCTCGGGGAAAACCAAGCTCGCCGTTTCTCTTGCGGAGCGCTTCGGGGGCGAGGTGGTCTCGGCCGATTCCATGCAGATTTACCGCGGCATGAAAATTGCAACCGCCAAACCCACACCGGAGGAAATGGGGAATATCCCGCACCATCTCATTGATTTCTTAGAGCCGGAGATTCCCTTTTCTGTGGCCCAGTATGCGGAGAGAGCAAAGCGGATAATCCGCGAAATATATGGAAGGAACCGCCTTCCCCTCCTTGCGGGAGGAACGGGGCTGTATGTGCAGGCGGTCACGGAAAATATCGCCTTTTCCGAAGGCGGGAGCGACCCCGCCTACCGGGAAGAGTTGAAGCGGCTGGCAGAGGAAAAGGGCAATGAAGCGGTTTTGGAGCTGCTCCGAAGGGAAGACCCAGAACTAGCCCCGGGGCTGCACCCGAACAATTTAAACCGCATCATCCGCGCGCTGGAAGTGAAAAAAATCACCGGCATCCCGCTCAGCGAGCACAACCGGCGTTCGCGCTCTGAGCCCCTGCCGTACCGTCTCTGTATGCTGGGGTTGTCTTTCCACGACCGCGAACGGTTATACCGGCGCATCGATTCCCGCGTGGACCGCATGCTGGAAATGGGGCTCCTGGAGGAAGCAAAGCAGGTGCTCGAACGGGAAAAAAACGCCGCCACCGCGATGCAGGCCATCGGCTATAAAGAGCTGCGCGGCTATTTTGAGGGGAAAATCCCCCTCGAACTGGCGGTGGAAAATCTCAAGCGGGAAACGCGGCGGTACGCGAAACGCCAGCTCACCTGGTTTAAAAGGGACAGCCGCATCCGCTGGCTGATGATAGATGAATTCGAGAATGAAACGGAGCTGCTCGAAGCGGCATGCGAAACAGTCGGAAACAGCGGCATATTGCCGGAGGCTGGCAGAAAGGAAGCGTTATGAAGGGATTCTGGGCAAAAACAGCATTGTTCCTCGCGGTGGCCGGATTCGTTGGGTACATCGGCTATCAGGCTTATGCGGCGGCCAACCCGAAGCTCGAAACGGAGCAGGCGCTCCCCTATACCTTTCTGGATAAAATTTCGGCCGAGGCGTATATCGTCCGGAACGAGGAGGTCATCACGACCGATGCGGGAGGCGTGCGCAGCTTCGCCGTGGAAAGCGGCACCCGCGTGCAGAAGGGCGGGGTGATCGCCAATGTTTTCACGAGCGAGGAGCAGGCGGGCATCCAGCAGCAGATAAACGATCTGGAAGCCGCCATCCTCTCGCTTCAAAGCCTCAATTCGGAGGGAAGCGTGGCGGCCGGGGATATCGACGGCGTAAAGACGCTTCTCGGAAGCGAGATAGAACAGCTGCACGTTTTTCTGGAGCAGGGGAATTATCGCCGGGCGTCGGAGCAGAAGGCGAAGCTTTTGGAGCTCATGAATAAAAAACAGCTGATCGTTGGGGATGTGTCTGATTTCAGCGGGACCATCCAGGCGCTGACGGCTGAGAAAGACAGCCTCAAAAATCAAATGATCGCCCAGCCGCAGGCTATCACGACCGATAAGGCCGGCTACTTTTTGAGCCATGTGGACGGTTACGAAGGCCGGCTTTCCGCTGCCGATGCGGAAAAGCTCACGGTTTCCCGCTGGAATGAGCTGATGGAAGCGGCGCCGGGGGAAATCCCGGCGGGCGCGGTGGGAAAAATCGTGCAGGATTTTGAATGGCGCATCGTTTTGAAGCTGACCCGCTCGCAGGCGGAGGGCCTTTCCGCCGCCCTCCCGAAGGACGGCACCGTGCGCATCGATATCCCCACCGCGGGCAGCGCGCAGATTCCTGCAAAGGTGCTGAACGTGAATTACGAAGGCGACGAAGCCGTGGCGGTGCTCAGCTGCAATTATATGAGCGAGGAGCTTTCGGAAATCCGGAAGGAAACGGTGGGAATCACGGTGGGAACCTATACCGGCGCGCGGATAAACAGCGAAGCGGTCCGTTTTGTGGATAATGTGGAGGGTGTTTATACCGTAGTCGGCCTCCGGCTCGTGTATAAGCCGGTGAATGTGCTCTATACGGGCAGGGATTTCGTAATCTGCGAATTCAAAAGCCAGCCGGAGGGCTCCGACCTTCGCATGTACGATGAAATTGTTCTGAAAGGAAAGAATCTGTATGATGGAAAAGTTATCCGATGATATCCTCGCCCGTTTCCGCATCGTGGAGGAAAATCTGAAAGAGATTACGGAGCGCATCCGCGCGGCGGAGGAAAAAAGCGGACGCCGGGCGGGAGAAGTACAGATGCTCGCCGCCACCAAAACGGTGCCGGACATCGTCGTTGCCCATGCGGTAGACTGCGGCGTCGCCCTGATCGGGGAAAACCGTGTGCAGGAGCTCGTGGAAAAATACCCGCTGCTGTCGCAAAAGCCGGTCACGCAGCATTTTATCGGCCATCTTCAAACCAATAAGGTGCGCAAGGTGCTCGGCAGGGTTGCCGTGATCGAATCGGTGGACAGCGTGAAGCTCGGCCGTGAGATCAGCCGCATCGGCGGGGAGATGGGGCTCACTGCCGATATCCTGCTGGAAGTGAATATCGGCAGTGAATACAGCAAGTCGGGCGTCACGAAGGAAAGCGCGGAGGAAACGGCCTGTTTGCTTGCGGCCCTGCCGAATATCCGTGTGTGCGGGCTCATGGCCATCCCACCGGTTTGCGAAAAGGAATCGCAGCTGCATAAATATTTTTCGGATATGCGTGAACTGTTTATTGACATAAAGGCTAAAAGAATAGATAATGTATGTATGGACTATCTTTCAATGGGCATGTCCGGCGATTTTGAAGCCGCCATTGAGGAGGGCGCCAATATTGTAAGGATTGGTTCTGCATTGTTTGGTGCAAGGAAATAAAGGAGGTTCTGCGATATGGGACTGTTTGACAAAATCAAGGAAGCGCTCAACGCGCCGGATGACGATTACGATTTACCCGACGATAACTTTTACAATAACCCTCCCCGCGAGGAGGAGCCCGACCCGCAGCCGGTCATGGAGCAGCCGGCCAAGCGCGGCAGCCAGACCGGAAACAAGGTGGTCAATATCCACGCCACCACGCAGCTGCAGGTGGTGCTGGTAAAGCCTGAGATTTTTGAGGAAGTAACCACTATTGCGAATCATTTGAACGATAAGCGCACCGTGGTGCTTAATCTCGAATCCGCCCCGAAGGATATCGCCCGCCGTTTGGTAGACTTTTTGAGCGGCGTTGCCTATGCCAACGGCGGCCAGATCAAGAAGGTTGCCAACTGCACCTTCATCATCACCCCGTTTAATGTAGATATTATGGGAGACCTGCTGCTCGATGAGCTGGAAAGTAACGGCTATTCTTATCAATGAGCGGAGAAGCATTCACCTCGGCCCGCATTGCGGACGCTATCCGCCTGAGCGCGGAACGAAACACGCCGCAGTTCGTCGGCTTTCTCGATGAACGCGGGCAGGAGGAGGCAAGGGCCGTCTGCCGGCATAACCGGTTCACCGGCTATCTCTTTTTTGGAGGCTTTCCGGAAGCGGAACGCAGCGTGTTCGGTGCGTTCCCGCTTTTTCTCTGCCCGGAGCCGGAAGAGTTTCCCATCGTCCGCGTGCGGGCTTCGTTTCAATCCGTGCGTCCGCTTTCCCACCGTGATTTTTTGGGCGCGCTCATTTCTTCGGGCGTCCGCCGGGAGAGCGTGGGCGATATATTTGTGGAAGAACGATCAGCCGACCTTTTTCTTCTGGAAGGGGTCGCTGCTTTTGTTATTTCGAGCGTAGACCGCGTTGGCGCCGCCGCGGTTCGCTTTGAGGCGTGTGAAGGCGCGTTTTCCCGGCCGGAACAGTCGTTCCGGGAGATGGGGGGGACCATCGCCTCCGCGAGGCTGGACTGCGCGGTGGCAGCTCTCCTTGGGCAAAGCCGCGAAAAGGCCGCCGTCCTCATCCGGAGCGGGCTCGTTTCGCTCCGCTTTCAGCCGCAGGGCTCGGTCACCGAGCCCGTGCGCGAGGGAGATACGCTTTCCATCCGCGGGAGCGGAAAATACAGGATCACGCAAATCGGCCCGGAAACGAAAAAAGGCAGGCTTGTGTTCCGGGCAAAAAAATATCTATAAAAATGAGGTGTTGTGTGTGTTTACACCGAACGAAATTCGGAGGATAGCATTTACCAAAACGGCGGTCGGCGGCTATAAGCAAACGGATGTTGACGAATTTCTGGAAGAGGTAGCGGATCTGCTGGAGGGGCTCCAGCGGGAAAAAGACAGCCTCGTCAAAAAGCTCGGCGTTCTGGCCGATAAGATCGAGGAATACCGCGAAGAGGAAGACAGTATCCGAACTGCGCTGGTTTCCGCACAGCAGCTCGGGGATAAGATCGTGCGCGAATCCAAGGCCGAATCGGAAAAAACGCTGCTCGATGCCAAGGCAGAGGCGGAAGCGGCGCTTTCAAAGGCCAGGGCGGAAGCGGAAAGGCTCGCTTCGGAAGCAAAGGCCTCCGCAGAGAAGGAAACCACCGCGGCAAAGGCGGCGGCGGAAAAAACGATTGCGGCTGCAAACGCCGAAGCCGATCAGATCATCGGGCAGGTGAAAAAAGATGCGGTGGAGCAGGAAAAGTATCTCGAAAGCCTGAAAAAGGAAGTCACGCTCTTTAAGGGCAATCTGCTTGCCATTTATAAATCGCACATCGAAATGATCAACCAGCTCCCCGAAACGGATCTGGGGCCGGAAGAAAAGAGCGAAGCGCCCGCGCCGCAGGCGGAGGCGAAGTCGGAGCCGGAGGAATCACCGGCGGCAGAGGCTCCGCAAAGCCGTGAAGCGGCTCCCATCGCGGAGCCGGTGAAGGTGACGGAAAGCAAGCAGTATGTCGCCATCCAGACCGAACCCGCGCCGCAGGAGGAGCCCCAGCCGGATGCGATCCCCGTGCTCGATGAGCAGATCCGGTTCGATGGAATGTTCTCCAAAAAGCCGGAAGACGTAATCAGCTATGAAGCCGAAGAGGAAAAACCGGAGGCTCCCGCGTATCAGCGCAGTTATTTCCAGGGCGGGTTCAAGAATAATTTGAACAGTGAAAAGCCCCCCATCAAGTTCGGCGAGGATTACAGCATCGAAGACGATGAGGAAGAAGAGGCCCAGACCGGCTTCTTCAAGCGCCGCAAGAAATAAGGCTGAAGCTTACCAATACATACACAAAAGGGAGAGAATGCTCTAGATGGCACAGGATTATAACAAGACGATGAACCTTCCGAAAACCGACTTTCCCATGAAAGCGGGGCTGCCGAAGCGCGAGCCGGAAGAACAGAAAAAATGGGAAGAGGAAAAGCTTTATGAGCAGATCATAAAGAAAAACGAGGGGAAACCGCGTTATGTCCTCCATGACGGGCCTCCCTATGCCAACGGCGATATCCACCTCGGCACGGCGCTGAACAAAACGCTGAAAGATATTATCGTTCGGTATAAGAATATGACCGGCTTTCAGGCGCCGTATGTTCCCGGATGGGATACGCACGGCCTGCCGATCGAGCTCAAGGCGAGAAAAAAGGCCGGGGTGGGTGAAAATTCCCATATTTCCGATGCAGAGCTGCGCAAGCTCTGCGAGGACTTTGCTTTGAGCTTTGTGGAAAACCAGAAGGCGCAGTTCAAGCGCCTCGGCGTGCTGGGCGAGTGGGATAACCCGTATCTCACGCTGCGCCATGAATTTGAAGCGCGCCAGATCGAGATTTTCGGCCAGATGGCCCAGAAAGGGTATATCTATAAGGGCTTAAAGCCCGTTTACTGGTGCCCTGAGTGCAACACGGCGCTGGCGGAGGCGGAAATCGAATACGAAGAAGACCCCTGCTATTCCATTTATGTGAAGTTCCCCGTAACAGAGGATTGCGGCAAGCTTTCCGCCCTCGGAGCCGACCTCGGCAATACCTATTTCGTCATCTGGACCACCACCACCTGGACCCTTCCGGGCAACGTGGCTATCTGTGTCGGGCCGGAATATACCTATGCGCTCGTCAAGTGGCAGGATGAATATTACGTTATGGCCGAGGAGCTCGTTCCGGAAGCGATGAAGGCGGCCGAAAAGGAAGATTACAGCATTGTGGGCTGCATCAAGGGCTCCGAGCTCGAATACATGAAAACCGCCCACCCGTTTTTAGACCGTGAGCCGCTGGTCATCGTGGGCGACCATGTCACGCTGGAAAGCGGCACGGGCTGCGTGCATACCGCCCCGGGCCACGGCGTGGAAGACTTTGAAGTCTGCCGCAATTATCCAGAGCTTCCCATCATTGTTCCGGTGGACGATAAGGGTGTGCTCACCGAGGAAGCGGGCAGCTTCGTGGCGGGCAAGACCACGAACGAAGCAAACAAAGTCATTGCGAAGAAGCTGGAGGAAAACGGCCGCCTCTTTGCCATTCAGAAAATCATCCATCAGTATCCGCACTGCTGGCGCTGCAAAAAGCCCATTCTGTTCCGCGCCACCGAGCAGTGGTTCTGCTCGATCGACGGCTTCAAGGACCAGGCTATCAAGGCCATTGAAGACGTTACCTGGGTGCCCGGCTGGGGCGAAGACCGCATCGCTTCCATGGTGCGCGACCGGAGCGACTGGTGCATTTCCCGCCAGCGCACCTGGGGCGTGCCCATCCCGATTTTCTACTGCGAAAAATGCGGCAGGGAGCATATCACACTGGAAACCATCCGGCGCGTATCCGATATTTTCCGCCGGGAAGGCTCCAACGCCTGGTATCTGCGTGAGGCAAAGGATTTTATCACCGAAGGGGAAGACTGCTCCGCCTGCGGCGGCACGGAATTCCGCAAGGAACGCGATATCATGGACGTCTGGTTCGATTCGGGCGTCAGCCATGCGGCGGTGTGCAAGGAACGCGATTACCTCCACTGGCCGGCCGACCTTTACCTGGAGGGCGCCGACCAATACCGCGGCTGGTTCCAGTCTTCGCTGCTCACCTCCGTGGCAACCGAGGGCAAAGCGCCCTATAAAACAGTCGTTACCCATGGCTGGGTGGTGGACGGCGAGGGCCGCAAGATGTCGAAGTCCCTCGGCAACGGCATCCTGCCCTCCGAGATCGTTGAAAAATACGGTGCGGATATCCTCCGCCTCTGGGTCGCTTCGTCCGACTATCATGCGGATATCCGCATTTCGAACGATATCTTGAAGCAGCTTTCCGAGATGTATCGCAAAATCCGCAACACTGCGCGCTTCATCCTCGGCAACCTGGGCGATTTCGACCCCGACCGCGATGCGGTGGACGATTCCTGCCTCGAGCCGATCGACCGCTGGGCGCAGAACCGCCTGCAGGCCGTGCTGGCTGCCGTCCGCGAAGGGTACGATAGCTTTGAATTCCACGCCATTACCCACAGCATCCACAACTTCTGCGTGGTGGATATGTCCAACTTTTATCTGGATGTTCTGAAAGACCGTCTCTATGTGGAACAGGCCGGCAGCGTCACGCGCCGCGCCGCGCAGACGTCTATGTACCGCATCCTCGATGCGCTCACGCTGATGCTGACGCCCATCATTCCCTTCACGGCCGAGGAAATCTGGAGCTTCATGCCGCACGATAAGAGCCGCGACCGCGGAAGCGTCATGTTCAACGAAATTCCGGAGCCGAAGGCGTCCGGCGAAGACGCGTTCATGCAGCGGTGGAATCGCATCCATGCCATCCGAGACGATGTGAAAAAGGCTTTGGAGCTCGCCCGTACCGCAAAGATCATCGGCGCGTCGCTCGAAGCAAAGGTAACGCTTCACGCATCCGGCGAATTGCTCGGCTTCCTCGAAGAAGCCCTGCCGGAGCTCCCGCAGATTTTCATCACCTCTGCAGTAGCTGTTGTGGGCGAAGGCGAAGGGGAATATAAGGGCGAATACGAAGGCCTTTCCGTTACCGTCGAAAAAGCGTCGGGCGAAAAGTGCGAACGCTGCTGGACCTACAGCGGCACGGTCGGGCAAGACGCCGGGCACCCAACGCTTTGCAAGCGCTGCGCGGATATTTTAAAAGCATAAGCATCACCCAAAAACGGCTTGCGGCATTTTTGCCGCAGGCCGCTCACCGTGTTGGGAGGCTTTTTGCTTCGGACCCTAAAATCAGAACTTCGGAGGAACCAGCATGCAGAAAAAAATAGCGGCCCTCACGGCGCTGCTTCTTTTGGCCGCCGACCAGATCAGCAAATTTTTCGTGCGCGAATATCTTGCGGCTGTGGATACGCTTCCCCTGATTCCGGACGCTCTCCATCTCACCTATGTGGAGAACCGGGGGGCGGCGTTCGGCATTTTGCAGGATAAGCAGTGGGTTTTTATCGTCCTCACGATCGTAATCACCGTGTTTGCGGTTTATCTGCTGGCGGCGAAAAAAATAAGCGGCAGGCTGGAGACTTGGGCGCTTTTCCTCATCGTATCCGGTGGCATCGGCAACCTGATCGACCGCATCTTCTTCGGCTTTGTCACCGATTTTATCGATTTCCGGCTGATCCGATTTTATGTGTTCAATATAGCGGATTGCTGTGTGGTGATCGGCGTTTGCCTGTTTCTCCTGGCGGTTCTCCTCGATACGCTTTCGCAGAAAAAACATGCAAAGGAACGTGCGGAAGATGGAACGGCTTGATTTTTGTTCCGACCGTTCCGGCCGGGCGGATAAGGTCCTTTCCGAGCAGGTGCCGGGGCTGTCGCGCAGCGCGGCGGCACGGCTGCTGGAGGAAGGCCATTGCCTCATCAGCGGGAGCCGGGCGGGGAAAAAGCATCTCGTCCGCGAGGGGGACCCCATTTCTCTCACCCTGCCGGACCCGGAGCCCATGGAAGCGCTTCCGGAGAATATCCCTCTTGATATCGTGTATGAAGACGGCGATCTCCTCGTGGTGAACAAGCCTAAGGGGATGGTTGTCCACCCGGCGGCGGGCAACTATACCGGCACGCTGTGCAATGCGCTGCTCCGGCACTGCGAGGGCAGCCTTTCGGGAATCGGCGGCAAGCTGCGGCCGGGCATCGTCCACCGGATCGATAAAGATACGAGCGGCCTGCTCGTGGTGGCGAAAAACGACCTTGCCCATGCGGCGTTGAGCGAACAAATCAAAGAACACAGCGTTAAAAGGGAATATGAAGCCGTGGTGTATGGCAGAATAAAGGAAGACGAGGGCACGGTAGACGCACCCATCGGCCGGCATCCCACAAAGAGAAAGCAAATGACGGTAACGGAAAAGGACGCCCGCCATGCGGTCACGCATTACAGCGTCATCTGCCGGTATGAGGGCTTCACCCATATGCGTTTCCGGCTGGAAACGGGGCGCACGCATCAGATCCGCGTGCACATGGCCTACCTCGGGCACCCCATTGCGGGAGACCCTGTTTACGGCCCGAAAAAGGTGATTGCCTCCCTCGAAGGGCAGTGCCTGCACGCCCGCACCCTCGGCTTTCTTCATCCCCGGAGCGGGGAATACATAGAATTCAAAAGCCCGCTGCCCGATTATTTCACGAATTTTCTGCGCGGCCTGCGGGAGACCGATTAAAAGGAGCAGCTTATGGAACAACCGTTAGACGGGCGCTTGCTCGTTTCCGATATCGACGGCACGCTGATTGCGGAGGATTTTACCATACCGGAGCTGAGCCGCCGGCGCATCGAATCCTTCAAACAGTACGGCGGCCTGTTCACGCTCGCAACCGGGCGTTCGGTGGAATCGGCGCGCTATTTTGCCGAGCTCGTCCATCCGAATTGCCCGGCCATCGTGCTCAACGGCGCGGGGCTTTATGATTACGCGCAGGAAAAAATGCTGTATGAGGCGCCGCTGCCCCTCACCATTCGCGATTATCTCGCAGCGGCGATGGAAGCGTTTCCGCATATCGGCACGGAGGTATATATCGGCCGCCGCCTGCATGTGCTGCGGTGGAGCCGTGAGGTGGAGCAGCACATCAAGGTGGAGCGCCTGCCCGTGATCGAGAGCACGCTCGAAGAAGCTGCCGGCCGCCCTTGGATGAAGATTCTGTTCGCGGATACGCCGGAAAATCTCCTCCCGCTTCAGGAGTTTACGAGGAAATACAACCTTGTTGACAGCTATTCGGTCAGTACTGCGCCGATTTATTTTGAAATTTTGTACAAAACGGCAAATAAAGGGAACGCCCTGAAAATTTTAGCGGATATTTGCGGGATATCCATTGACAAAACGTACGCAATCGGGGATTATTATAACGACATCGAATTGCTGCAGGCGGCCGGGGTATCGGCCGTTTCGGCCAACGCGCCGGACGATCTCAAAAAGGGCGCGGATTATATTTCCTGCCACTGCAACGAAGGTGCGGTGGGAAAATTCATCGGCTATATCTGTGATGAAGTCAATTTAAAATAGGGGGAACAGTTTGCATGGAACAGGCAGAAAAAAAGCAGCTGGAAATCAACGCCTGCAAGGTCCGCAGGGGAATCATCGAGGGCGTTTATCACGCGAAGTCCGGGCATCCGGGCGGCTCGCTTTCCGCCGCGGATATCCTTACATATCTGTATTTTAACGTGATGAATATCGACCCTGCGAAGCCGGGCGATCCGTCCAGAGACCGCTTTGTGCTTTCAAAGGGCCATGCGGCACCGGCGCTTTATTCCGTGCTCGCAGCGCGCGGCTATTTCCCAATGGCGCAGATGAAAACGCTCCGTAAGCCCGATTCCATCCTGCAGGGGCACCCGGATATGCGCAAGGTCCCCGGTGTGGATATGAGCACCGGCTCGCTCGGCCAGGGGATTTCGGCGGCGTCCGGTATGGCGCTCGGCGGAAAGCTCTCCGGGGAAACCTACCGTGTATTCACGATGCTGGGAGACGGCGAGCTCCAGGAGGGCCAGGTATGGGAGGCGGCTATGTTCGCCGCGCATAAAAAGCTCGATAACCTCGTTGCCGTGGTGGATAACAACAACCTCCAGATCGACGGCACGCTGGACGAGGTCAATTCACCCTATCCGATCCCGGAAAAATTTGCGGCGTTCGGCTGGCATGTGATTGAGATCGACGGCCACGATTTCGATGCGATCGCCCGTGCGTTCGCTGAAGCGGATACGATAAAAGGTAAGCCCACGGTCATCGTTGCCACAACCGTTAAGGGCAAGGGCGTTTCCTTCATGGAAAATGCGTGCGGCTGGCACGGCGTCGCCCCGAATGAGGAGCAGTATCGCGCTGCGGCTGCGGAACTGGATGAAAAGCTCAAGATGCTGGAGGGGAAATAATATGGCAGAAACAGTTATGAAAGCCACCCGGGAAGGCTATGGAAAGGCGCTTGTGGAACTCGGCGCTCAGAACCCGGATATCGTCGTGCTGGATGCAGACCTTGCCGCCGCCACCAAAACCGGCATGTTCAAGAAGGCGTATCCCGACCGTTTTTTTGACGCCGGCATCGCGGAAGGCAACATGATGGGCGTTGCGGCGGGTCTTGCGGCCTGCGGGAAAACCGTGTTTGCCAGCTCCTTCGCCATGTTTGCGGCGGGGCGTGCGTTTGAGCAGATCCGCAATTCCATCGGTTACCCCCACCTGAACGTGAAAATCGGCGCCACCCATGCGGGCATCTCCGTTGGGGAAGACGGCGCCAGCCACCAGTGCTGTGAGGATATCGCGCTGATGCGCACCATCCCCGGTATGGTGATCATCAACCCGGCAGACAGCGTCGAGGCGGAACAAGCGGTGTATGCCGCCGCCAAAATGGACGGCCCGGTTTACCTCCGGTTCGGCCGCCTTGCGGTTCCCGTAATTTTCGACGATACCTATTCCTTCCAAATCGGCAAGGGCGTTACCCTGCGGGACGGTGCGGATATTGGCATCATCGCCACCGGCCTCATGGTGAACGAAGCCCTCAAGGCGGCGGATATCCTCGCTTCCGAAGGCATCCATGCCCGCGTCATCAACATGGCCACCATCAAGCCTTTGGATGAAGAACTGGTCATCCGGGCGGCGAAGGAAACCGGGACCATATTGACCGCAGAGGAGCACAACATCATCGGCGGGCTCGGCTCCGCCGTGGCGGAATGCCTTGCAGAGCATTATCCGGCCCCGCTCACCCGCGTCGGCGTGAACGATGAATTCGGCCGCTCCGGCAATGCGTGGGAGCTGCTCCGGCTGTTCGGCCTCACGGCGGAAAACATCGCCGAAAAGGCAAGGCAGGCCGTCGCGAAAAAATCGGTATAAGCTTTATTTTTCCCGGCGGGGCGAGACCGTTCTTTTCCCGCACGGCGAACCCAATAAAAAGTTCCATCCCCTTTCGGAAAAGTCGGTACTGCTCCGTGCAGGATGAGGATGCAATCGGTGTGCTATCCCTTTGGGCATCGTGTTTTTCTTCCCGCAGCGGAGCGATATGTTCCGCCTGCGGGATTTTTGTTTTTATAAAGGAGGAGGGCTATGAAACGCATTGCCGTTATCAGTGCGATCCTGGAAGAGCCCGCCCGGTGCCAGGGCCGGTTCAACGAGATCGTATCGGAATATCAGTCCATCGTGCAGGGCAGGATGGGCATCCCCTTTGCGGATGGGGAGATTGCCGCCATCTGCATCACCGTTATGGGAACGCTGGATGAAATCAACGCCCTCACCGGCCGGCTTGGTAAAATTCCGAACGTCTCTGTAAAAACATCCGTTTCGAAAAAAACAGTGGGGGAGAAAGAAGCATGACGCAGACGCCGCTTGCAAACCGTAAACACGTTGCCGTTTTCGGCAAAACAAACGCCGGAAAATCCACCCTTTTCAACGCGATTCTCGGGCAGGATGCCGCCATTGTGTCCGAACAGAAGGGCACCACCACCGACCCGGTCATCCGCGCCATGGAGCTTTTGCCCTACGGCCCGATCGCGCTGGTGGATACCGCCGGGCTCGGGGATGAAACAGCGCTCGGGGCGGCGCGCGTAAAGCGCACGGAAAAAATGCTCGAGCGCACCGACCTTGCCCTGTTTGCCGCGGAGGCCGCTGCCTTTTCCAGGCGAGAATACGAGGAGGCGCTGCCGTTGTTCCGCCGCTGGGAGGTTCCCTGCCTTCTGGTGCTCACGAAGGCGGACCTGTGCCCGCCGGAAGCCTTAAAAAGCCTGCGCGAAAGCGAGCCGGAGGCCATCTTCGTCTCGGAGAAAGACGCTTCCTCCATCCTCGCGCTGAAAAGCCGGGTCAGCGAGCTGCTGAGCGCAGGAGAAGAGGAGCAGACGCTGCTCGGCGGCCTGCTTCAGGAGGGGGACGCGGCAGTCCTCGTTACCCCTATCGATTCGGAAGCGCCGAAGGGGCGCCTCATCCTGCCGCAGGTGCAGCTCATCCGCGATTGCCTGGACCACGGCGTGCAGGCGGTGGTCTGCCGGGAAACGGAGCTGGAGGCGGCGCTGCGGAACACGAAAACCGTCCGGCTGGTGGTCACCGATTCGCAGGCTTTCCGGTATGTGAGCGAACGGGTGCCGGAAGAAATCCCCTTAACCTCGTTTTCCATCCTATTCGGGCGCTTCAAGGGCTCGATAGAAGACTATGTGGCTGGGGCGCGAGCTCTCGGTACACTGCAGGACGGCGATCGGATCGCGGTAACCGAAGGGTGCACGCACAACCGGACGCATGAGGACATCGGCCGGGTGAAGCTCCCCGCCGCCATCCGGAAGCGGACGGGCAGAGAGCTTACGTTCGACTTCTTTTCCGGGCACGATTTTCCCGAGGACCTCTCGGTTTACCGTATGGTCATCCAGTGCGGCGGCTGTATGCAGAGCCGCAGGGAAGTACTGAACCGCATCCGCCGCTGCCGGGAGGCGGGGGTAGCCATTACTAACTACGGTACGATGCTCGCCGAGCTCACCGGCATCCTCGACCGGAGCGTCCGCATCCTGAGGCTGTAAGGCCAATGGCCGGGGTCCGGCCTGCCTGCCGGCGCAGCTTGCCCTGCCATCTTTTTCACGAAAGCAAAGCGCGCCATGCAAATGCCCCTCGAATGTTTTTACCAATCGATGCTCAAAGGAGAAGCCTATGCAGGAATGGTCCAAGGAACAAATCTATGAGCTGATCACCCGCGCGGACGATGCGGCCTGGAACGGCATCAAGGATCAGGCGTTTGCCGTCCGCCGGCGGGTGTTTGGAAACCGCGTGTTTCTGCGCGGGCTCATCGAACTTACCAATTATTGCAAAAACGACTGCTATTACTGCGGCATCCGCCGCTCCAGCCGCGCCGTTTCCCGTTACCGCCTGGAGAGGGAAGAGGTGATCCGGTGCTGTGCGGAAGGGCACCGCATCGGATACCGCACCTTTGTTCTGCAGGGGGGCGAGGACCCTTATTTTACCGATGACCGCCTCTGCGTCCTCGTCCGGGAGATAAAAACGCAGTTCCCCGATTCGGCGGTGACGCTTTCTATGGGGGAAAGAAGCCGCGAATCGTACAAGCGCCTCCGGGAAGCCGGGGCAGACCGGTATCTGCTCCGCCATGAAACGGCCGGCCGGGAGCATTACCATAAGCTCCACCCGCCTGAAATGAGCTTTTCCCGCCGCATGGAATGCCTCAGGAATTTGAAAGAACTGGGGTTTCAGACGGGCGCGGGCTTCATGGTCGGCTCGCCCGGCCAAACGCCGGAGAATCTCGCGGAGGACCTTTGGTTCCTTTACCGCTTCCGCCCGCAGATGGTCGGCATCGGCCCGTTTCTCCCCGCGCAGAATACGCCCTTCGCATCCTGCCCCGCCGGTTCGGCGGAGCAGACCGTCCGTATGCTGGCGCTTACCCGGCTTCTGCTGCCGGACGTCCTGCTGCCCGTGACCACGGCGCTTGCAACGCTGGGGGAGGAAAACCGCTTTGTGGGGCTTCGCGCCGGCGGCAACGTCATCATGCCGAACCTGAGCCCCAAGGAGGTAAGAAAAAAGTACATGCTTTACGACCATAAAGCATGCACCGGGTCCGAAGCGGCCGAATACCACGCGGTGCTGAAGGCGGCGCTTGAACGCGAGGGCTTTGTGGTAGACGCTTCCCGCGGGGATTATGCGGGCCCGGATGCGCCGGAAAACTGAAAACCGTTATCAAAAACGCCAGTGTCTGTTATTCGGAAAAGCTCCGGTTCAGACGCTGGCGTTATTTTTGAGGCAGAAGAAAAGATAACGGAAATACCCCTGCCCGTAGTTATGAAATTTTGAATCGAGAATCATATGTTTGAGGGTGTCTTTGGAAACCCATCGGATATCGTCCACCTCGTCGTCCTGCAGAGTGCACTGGGAAGAATCGAAGGAACGATGCACCAGAAATAAATCCACAAAGGAATTTTTCCGGCGGAACCGGCGGATGAAATGAAGATCATTTTCCGCAAGGGAAATCCCCAGCTCCTCTTTCACCTCGCGCAGGGCGGCACTGCGGCTGCTTTCCCCCGAAACGACCGAGCCGCTGGTGCAGGCCCATACCCCCGGCATCACTTCGCACCGAAGGGACCGCTTTTGGATCAGGAGGCGCTGCCCGTCCCAGAACCATACGTGCACCACGAGATGAAACTGCCCGTCCTGGAGCTGCTCGCCGCGCGTCAGGGTTTCGCCTGTTTTTTCACCGCTGCGGTTGAGCACATCCCATCTTTCCATACGCATCCCTCCGATCGGTCCCGCCGTTGCTCCGCACGATATTATTATACCATGAACGCGGAGCGTGAATGGTATAATTGCCCAACCCGCCACTCTGTGGCGTGGGGGCATAAAGCCGGTATAATAACCGCTTTGCGGTTATTATACCATGAGTGCAAAGCACGAATGGTATAATTGCCCATCCCGCCGCTTCGCGGCGTGGGGGCATAAAGCCGGTATAATAACCGCTTTGCGGTTATTATACCACAAAAGCAAACGCGCAGCGTTTGTAAGCGGCCTTGCCGCGCGCGGCGCCGCAGCGCCGCCTTTTGATGGTAAAATGTTCACATGGGGAAAATCCCTGATTTTCCAGAGCGGCAGCGCCGCTCCGGTGCGTTCCACCGCACCGCCGTGGGGTTATTATACCATGAACGCGGAGCGTGAATGGTATAATTGCCCAA
>CAUBKG010000031.1 GCA_958436475.1 uncultured Clostridia bacterium | reverse complement strand
CGATCTAGCAACCACTTTGTGGTTACTAGATCATTCGTGCAGCGCACGAATGATATATTTGCCCGTCCCGCCGCTCCGGCGGCGTGGGGGCATAAATCCGATCTAGCAACCACTTTGTGGTTACTAGATCATTCGTGCAGCGCACGAATGATAATTTGCCCGTCCCGCCGCTCCGGCGGCGTGGGGGCATAAGACCGATCTAGCAACCACTTCCGGCAGCTGCCGCGTTTTCGCGGCGGGCTGATGAGGGCATTGGTTCCTATCATTTCTCTTCTGAAGCAGATTTGATCGCGCGGTTGATGGCCGAAATCGTGCCGCGGATGGAAGCGAGGCTGATGTTGTTCTCCATCCCCACGCCGAACACGTGCCCGCCGTTTGGAGCCTCGAGCTGGATATAGGCCACCGCCTTGGAATCCGCACCCGATTCCTTCGCATGCTCGGAGTAGTTGATAAATTTATAATCGGTAATCCCCACCTGCTTCAGTGCATGGAAGAAAGCATCCAGAGGGCCGTTGCCGTCCGCCTTGATGGGATGGTCTTCATGGCGGAAGCGGAGCACGCCTTCGAAGGTGACGCGCGCAGCTTCGTCTTCGTGGTCGGACTGCTCGTAAATCTTATAGCTTTTTAAATTATACGGGTACCGGATCTCCAAATATTCTTTTTGGAAGATATTATAGATTTCTTCCGGGGTGATCTCCCTGCCCGATTCATCGCAGGCCTTCTTGACCAGAGCCCCGAACTCGGGATGCATGGCCTTCGGGAGCGTGAAGCCGAAGGAATTCTGCATGATGAAGGCGGCTCCCCCCTTGCCGGACTGGCTGTTGATGCGGATGATGGGCTCGTATTCGCGCCCGATATCCGCTGGGCATATGGGCAGGTAGGGGACCTCCCAATAGTCGCCGTCCGTTTCCTTCATATACTGTGTGCCCTTGTTGATGGCGTCCTGATGGGAGCCGGAGAAGGCGGTGAACACGAGCTTTCCGGCATACGGATGGCGCTCGTGAACCTTCATCCGGGTGGTCTGCTCATAAATTTCTCGGATGTGGTTAATATTCGAAAAATCGAGCTTCGGGTCCACCCCCTGGGTATACATATTGAGTGCGACGTTTACGATATCCAGGTTACCCGTGCGCTCGCCGTTCCCGAAGAAGGTGCCCTCCAGACGCTCGGCCCCCGCGAGCAGCCCTAACTCCGCCGCCGCCACGCCCGTGCCCCGGTCGTTGTGCGGGTGCAGGCTGATGATGGCGCTTTCCCGGTTTTTGAGATGCGTGCAGAAATATTCGATCTGGTCTGCATAGGTATTCGGCGTGCACATCTCGACCGTGTTCGGCAGGTTTAAAATGACCTTGTTTTCCGGCGTTGCCCCGAGCGTTTCCATCACACGCCCGCAGATTTCCACGGCGTTGTCCATCTCCGTGCCTGAGAAGCTTTCCGGAGAATATTCATACCGCAGATTCATACCGCCGGCAACGGCTTCTTCGCTCAGCTCGCGGATGAGCTTGGCGCCGTTCACGGCAATATCAATAACACCCTGCATATCGGTTTTGAATACGACCTTGCGCTGCAGGGTCGAAGTGGAATTGTAAAAATGGAAAATCACATTTTTGGCGCCGCGGATGGCTTCAAAGGTCTTTTTGATGAGGTGTTCTCGCGCCTGCACCAAAACCTGGATGGTCACGTCGTCCGGGATATAGCCGCCATCGATGAGCGTGCGGCAGATTTCGTATTCCGTTTCGGAGGCGGAGGGGAATCCGATCTCGATCTCCTTTACGCCCGCTTCCACAATGGTTTTGAACAGCAGGAGCTTTTCCTCCAGGTTCATTGGGTCCACGAGGGCCTGGTTGCCGTCCCGCAGGTCCACGCTGCACCATACCGGCGCCTTGTTGATCACGTTGTTCGGCCACTGGCGGTTCGGCAGATTGATCTGCCCAAACGGGATATACTTCTTGCAGCCTTGTTTCATGATATTTTGCTCCTTTAACGAAAAATTGCAAAGAAAAAACGCCCCCAGCAAAAAGCCAGGGGCGCAGAAAACACTGCACGGTACCACCCTCGTTCAGCCATACATCGCTGCATGGCCCTCTTAGAGCCTCTAACAAGGCCCCGGCTGTTAACGCTGCCAGGCGGCACACCCTACTCGTTTCGTTCCTTCAGGCGCGCGACTCCGGGATGAGCTATACACACAGGTTGATTCCGGCTTGCACCAGCCGCCGGCTCTCTGAGATCTTCCCCACGTGCTTTATTCCCTTCACTGTCTTTGCTGCGGGTTATTTCTTTGTATTGTTATTATATACACAGGTTTCCCGGATTGTCAACCGTCCGGGCGGCTGTTTTTTATAGATTGCCCCTGGCAATCTATAAAAATTGTCCATGTTGCCCGCTGCGCGAGCAACGGACGTAACATCTCCGTGCGCGGCGTGAGAAACGCCGCAGCGCAAAAAAAATAGCCGCAGCTTCATTTTGCCGAAAAATGATGCCCTTGGGGCACCCTCCGTAAGGAAGGTGCCCCAAGGTGGCTTTTGTATCAAAATTGAATAATTGATTTCGTTGAACGGTGTAGCCATATCGGTTATGCCGCTTTTTGTGCCTGTTTTCGGGTGTAGCGTTATCTTTTTGTTACGCACCTTTTTCAAAGTGCGTAACCCACTATGACACTTTCAGCCTTTCGGCTGCAAAGTGTCAGTGGTTTTTTCGGTTTGATTGCTGCCGATATTTTTTGATCGGCAAACGGGAAGTTGAAGTTATCGCACCCCCGTCAAAATAAAATTTATTAGTTTTTCTGCATCGTCAAAATCATCATAATCTCCATTTATACCTTCACGATGATATATAATACCATTTTTCTCATTTTCTTCTAAGCAATCCAATAATTTATCTTCACCATATCTTTTAATAAACAGCGTAAAGGAATATGGTTTGATTTTATTTAATAACCCCTTTTTGCAATCATCCTGACACATATAACAATGTGAAATTCCTTTTTCAATAGAACATTTTTTATTCTCACACCAGTTATTATCAGGACATTCATTTGAACCGCAGCCATTACATTTCACATTTTCAGAACACAGACAACAGGCAAGACCGCATCTTGCAATTCCTAATTCTCTTTTCATAAGTACCTCCATAAATGTCGATATGGACATTCTATACCGCTTTCAGAGTGTGATTATGCGTAAATGATGTCTGTATCGGCAAACTGCTTTATCAGCCGAAGGGAGAAACTGCTTCCATATGCAGCCTCTCTCTTTCGCGGCTATTTTTTTATCTCTGCGCGCCGGGTGAATCGGGTTCCTCCGGCTCTTCAAAGCCTGCGGGGACGATGGCCGATACCTCCATTACCCGGCTTCGCATCCAGAGGCCCGGCGTGATGCGAACGGTATAGCCGCAGCCGGGATGTGCAAACCATTCGGAAAAGCTGTGCTTCGGAAGGCCGTAGGCCGAGAGCACAGACATCAGCGTGCCGCCGTGCGCGCAGATCACCGCTTCCGCGGTGCCGCTTTTCATCAGGGCTTCCACGATCTGCTCGAACGCGCCGCAGGTGCGCAGGATAAAATCGCGGCTGTTTTCGCCTCCGGGCGGCGCGCTGTTTCCGCTCCCCGAAATCCAGCGGCGGAAATCCTCCCGATCTTCCAGCTCCGCAGCCGATTTCCGTTCAAATTCACCGAAATCACATTCCGCGAGCTCTTTTATCACAACCGGCTTTGCATCCGGGTATAGAATATTTATCGATTGCAGGCACCGCAGAAGCGGGCTCGAGAAAAACACCTCCGCCCGGGGATATTCATACCTTTCCCGAAGCGCCAGGAGGCCCGCCGCGCCTTCGGGCGAGAGCGGGAGGTCGGTGGAGCCGATATACCGGCCCTCGCGGTTTCCTTCAGTCAGCCCGTGGCGGATGAGATGAATCTGATATGTCTTCAATTGCGCCGCCTCTTTCCTGCGCTTTTTACGCTGCCCACCGGTTGAAGTACCCCCGGCCGCCGCTCCCTTATCCCCGCACGGCCGGGGGCTTTCTCCACCGTTTCGTACTGGCATCGTAAACATTTGCGCATAACATAAACTTTCGTCTTACATTATAGCAAAGCTTGCCTCTGCCCGCAAGAAAGCGGGCCTTTTTTTCACTGCCATAAGGTAAAAAAAAGGTGTATCCCCTTTTTTAAGGCAATACACCCCTTTTTATTTTTGGCCGCCGGACGCTAAATGGATTCCCATGCGAACGCCTTCAAAAAAGCTTTCCTGCTCCGTTTGCAGCAGAACCCTGCGCCGAAGCTCCAGGCACGCTTCATACCGCTTTGCCACTTCGCCCGCGAGCAGCTCCCGCAGTTCTTTCTCCAGCCGCTCCAATTGGGAACACAATGCGCTGAGTTCTTCTTCCTCTAAGCGTGAATCATTTACACTATCAAATGCCAAATTATATTCCTGATTTGAGGCGCTGCTTTTCAAAATTGTTCATCCTTTCGCCTTCTATAGTACTTATAGATACTACACAGAACGAAATCATAATTGTGCGTGCTAGAGTCTAAAGTAAGTATTAATCAGTACTATAGAAGGAGGCAATCTTATGTACTTTCCAAGGCTCAGAGATTTGCGGGAGGATCAGGACCTTACCCAAAAAGAACTCAGCAAAAAGCTGGGGATTCAGCAGACCGTCTATTCGAGATATGAGCGCGGCGCACAGCCGATACCCTTGATACATCTGCTGAAACTGGCTGATTTTTATCATACCTCCACCGATTACATTCTCAGCCGGACCGACGAAATCAAACCGTATCCACGGAAAAAATAATCCTTGTTTTGGGAATGCGGAAAAAGGAACCTTTATTTGCCTGCGATCCCAAGGCGCCGGCCGGCTTGCGCACTGCCCCACGCGTCGGAACAGGGCTCTCTACCCTGCTGCCGGGCCTTTTCCTGCCACTCTATGGAAACAATCGGAATAATGTGAATGCTGTGCACATTGTGGAGAATACTCTATGTAAATGCACTTCACATTCCGTTTTTCCTGTTTTGAGCGGTCATTACCAATATCATAGTCATCTTTGAGGTAATTCTAACACAAGAATATGGTATTGTCAAAATGACTCGAATTGGCACGGAGTAAGAAACGTTATGAAAATATATAGCTATCAGGGCAGGGCCAACATCATCGGTGAGCGGCTCCGGATCGCACGCGAGCGCAGGGAGCTTTCTCAGGATGCGGTGGCGGCGCGGATGCAGGTGGAAGGTGTTTCACTTTCTCAAAAGGCGATCAGCCGTATTGAAAAAGGGGAACGTTTTGTTGCGGATTATGAATTGCTGATTTTCTCTCAGATTCTTTCCGTAAACACCAACTGGCTTCTGACCGGCGAGGGCGACAGCAGGCCCCAGTCTTCGGACTCATAACTTAATGCTAAAAAGCCGCGCAGGTCCGCTCTGCCGCGGAACAGAGCTGCATCTTCGGCTGTTTCGGCTCGGAATGATACGGCGCTATAGCACTCACGAAAATGGCGTTTTCCTGCCATAAAACCCAAAGAAGCCCGTGGGAGCCTCTGGCTCTCACGGGCTTTTCGATCGAGCCGAGTGAAAAATAAAACTTCCCGAACCCTTACTCTCGGTATAGAAGAGGCAGCCGGTCTGGCGCCCGGCAACGAGGATAACACCGCTTTGCGGTTTTCTGCCCCAAAAAACCATATTGTCCCTTATACACCGAGGGTACCCTCGGTGTATAAGGGTATATTCGGTTTATTTCAAAAGGTTTTTATAAAGCCGAATGTATTCGTTCGCCGAGCGGCCCCAGCTGTTATCGCACTGCATGGCCCTCCGCACGAGGACCTGCCAGCCCTCCGGATTGGAATAGCCCTCCAGGGCACGGTCTACGGCGTGCAGCATATCGTAAGCATCGTATTTCTCAAACACGAAGCCGTTTCCTTCGTTATCGCCGCTGTCGCGGATGGTATCGCGCAGGCCGCCCGTTGCGCGGACGATCGGAACCGTGCCATAACGGAGCGCAACCATCTGGGAAAGCCCGCAGGGCTCGCTTTTGGACGGCATGAGGAACATATCCGAACCGGCATACACCTTATGCGCAAGGGTCTGATTGAACCCAAGCCAGAGCGCAAATTTCCCCGGATACGCTTCGGCCATTTTCCGGAAGAAATCTTCGAACACCCAATCTCCCGAGCCGAGGATGACCATCTGCATATTTCTTTGCATGAGTTCGTTCATGGCGTATTTCACAAGGTCGAAGCCTTTGTGCTCCACCATGCGGCTGACCATGCTGAGAAGCGGAACGTCCGGCTTCTCCTCCAGGCCGAGCTCCTGCTGGAGCGCCGCCTTGTTGGCCGCTTTTTTTTCGAGCGTTTGTTCATCATAAGCCGCATAGATCATGGGATCGCCCGCGGGATCGTACAGCGCCGTATCGATACCGTTGACGATACCCGTCAGCTTCCAGCGGCGTTCCCGGAGGATATCGTGCAGGCCGTGGGAGAACCACGGATCCAAAATTTCCTTTGAATAGGTATCGCTCACGGTGGTGACATAATTTGCGGCTTCGATCGCGCCCTTCATCAGGTTCACGCAGTCGCCATACTGGACGAGGGAAGCATATTCCGGCGCAATGCCGAACACATCCTCCAGAATCTCGTTGCCATACTGCCCCTGATACTGGATATTATGGATGGTGAACACCGTCTTGATATTTTCATATCCGCTGCGGGAGGCATAATAGAGGCTGTAATACACAGGGGTGAGCGCCGACTGCCAATCGTTGCAGTGGATGACATCGGGCTTGAAATCGATAAAGCTCAGCATTTCCAGCACGGCGCGGGAAAAGAAGGCGAAGCGCTCGGCGTCATCGTAATGCCCGTACAAGGTATCCCGATTGAAATAATACTGGTTATCGAGCAGGTAATAAATCACGCCGTCTACCTTCGCTTCGAATACGCCGCAGTACTGCCGCCGCCAAGAAACGGGAACGGAGAGGCTGCACAAAAAGGTCATATTATCCCTCAGCTCCTGCGGTACGCTCCGGTACAGCGGCATGACCACCCGGCATCCGATCAGGCGCTTGCGCAGGGCCTTCGGCAGGGCATAGGAAACGTCTCCCAAGCCGCCGGAGGTGGCGAACGGATACGACTCCGGCGTTACAAACAAAACCTTCATTCTCTAGGTTACCTCCTCTTTCTCCGTTATACGGTCTCGCCCTTGGGCAGGAAGACCGGATAGGATTCGAATCCCATAAAGTTGCGGCCCGGGCGGATGACGACGTTTTTATCGGTGGTGACATAATCGAGAACCGCGTCTTCCCCGATCACGCCGCCCTGCATGATGATCGAGTTTGTGACGCGGGCGCCCTTGCCGATTTTTACCTCGCGGAACACGATGGAGTTTTCCACCGTTCCTTCGATGGTACAGCCGTCTGCAATGAGCGAATTGCTCATCTTGGCGCCAAGCCCGTATTTCACCGGCATTTCATCGCGGATTTTCGTATAGATGGGCCTCGTGCGGTCAAAAAGCTGGGCGCGCACATCGGCGTTCAGCAGCGCCATGTTGGCGCGCACATAGCCGGGCATGCTGTCTATTACGGCAGAAAAGCCCTCGAATTCATAAGCGCATATCTTTTCTTCACGGAACACCTTCTGGAACACATCGCGGTAAAGGCTCGTGTAATTCCGGCTCATGGCATCTGCCACCACATCCATCAGATACTGCTTTTCAATGATATACATATTCAGCGAGTGGAGCTTTCCGCCCGAATCCTCGGGGGAAACGAGGATATCGGTTACGCGGCTGTCCGCATCGGTATTGAACACCAGCACATCCCCTCTTTTGGAGGAATACTCGCCCCTCTTGCAGAGGAAGGATATTTTCGCGCCCGATTCGATATGGCGGTCGATAAACTTTTCGAGGTCGATATTGGCTACCACGTCGCAGTCGCTCACCATTACGTATTCCTCGGAAGAATGCTGCAAAAACTGGCGGATGCCGTAAAGCGCCTCCACCCGGCTTTGATAGAACCCGGCGCTCGCCACGCCGAAGGGCGGCAGGATAAAGAGGCCTCCCGTTTTCCGGGCGAGATCCCACGCCTTGCCGCTCCCGAGATGGTCCATCAGCGACTGGTAATTGCTCTTTGTGATGACGCCCACCTTGCTGATACCGGAATTCACCATATTGGAAAGCGGGAAATCGATCAGCCGGTACCGGCCCCCGAAGGGCACGGAGCCCATTGTGCGCACGCCGGTGAGCTCGCGCAGCATTTCATCGTGCATATTGGAAAAGATGATCCCCATGGCTTCGTTTGCACTCATTTTTCTTTCACCTCCGGCGTGCTTTCTTCGATCATAGCCTTCGGCGGCACCACGGTTCCCGGCGCGATCTCCACGTTCGCACCTACCACGGCAACGCCCCATTCTTCCTTATTTTCCATATCCTCCGGCCGGCCGCCGACCACGGCTCCTTCGCCGATGACCGCGTTTTCCGCCACGATGGCGTACTGCACCACCGCGCCGCGCCGGATGACCGTATCCGGCATGATGATGGAATCGCGCACCACCGCGCCCTCCTCCACCGTGACGCCGGCAAACAGGATGGAAAAATCTACCGTGCCATAAATATTACAGCCCTCGGTGATCAGGGAATTCTGCACCTCGCTCCGATCGGCCACGTAATGGGGCGGCAGAACGGGATTGCGGGAATAAATTTTCCAGGAGGGGTCGGATAAATCGAGCTGGGCGCTGGGGCTCAGAAGATCGAGATTGCTTTCCCAGAGGCTGTCGATCGTGCCGACGTCCTTCCAGTATCCTTCGAAGGGATAGGCGTACATTCTCTCTTCCGCCTTCAGCATGGCGGGAATCACATCCTTGCCGAAATCGTTGCTCGATTTGGGGTTCGCTTCGTCCGCCTCCAGATATTCCCGGAGCTTTTTCCAGGTGAAAATATAGATTCCCATGGAAGCGGTGTTGCTCTTCGGCTTCTTGGGTTTTTCATAGAACTCGTTGATCCGCCCCGTTTCATCCGACACCATGATGCCGAAGCGGGAAGCTTCCTCCATCGGTACTTCGAACACGGCGATGGTGCAGTCCGCATTCTTTTCCTTGTGGAAGTTGAGCATCTTATCGTAATTCATTTTGTAGATGTGGTCCCCCGAAAGCACCAGCACATATTCCGGAGAATACCGCTCAATAAAATTGATGTTCTGGTAAATAGCGTTGGCCGTGCCTTTGTACCAGTCTGCCCCGCGGCTGCGCTGGTAGGGCGGCAGCACATGCACCCCCCCGTGGGTACGGTCCAGGTCCCACGGCTGGCCGTTGCCGATATATTCATTGAGCACCAGGGGCTGGTACTGGGTGAGCACGCCCACCGTCTCGATGCCGGAGTTGGTGCAGTTGGAAAGGGGGAAGTCAATGATCCGGTATTTTCCGCCGTATGGCACCGCCGGCTTCGCCAGGCTTTTGGTCAATACTCCGAGGCGGGACCCCTGACCGCCCGCCAGAAGCATGGCCACACATTCTGTGTTGTTGAACAAGGCTTATCTCTCCTTTGCCGATTCATCTTGCAGCGCGTCTGAAAGCCCGCTGCCGTGCTTGTACTTCTTTTCACATTTAAAATATGTCACAGACAGGGCCGGTATGTTTACCAGAACAGAATTTTGTTCCTCCTGTGCGGCCTTTGCCTCTGATACGATTTTACGATCCGCCTCCGGCTCATCTCCGCCGAAGCGGATAAAAGCGGAGCTGAACAGCTCGCGGTATATCCCTGCAAAAGGCACGCCGAGGCGGTATTCTTCCGCGGGCTGCGGGGAAAAATTGCAAACGACATAAATTTCATTTCCCTCGTCGTCCATGCGGCAGAAGGAGATGATGCTCCGGCTCGATTCCTCATGAGAAATCCACCGGAAGCCGTCCTCCGACGAATCGTTCTGCCAGAAGGCGGGCGTTTCCCGGTAAAAGGCGTTGAGCTCCTCCACAAAATCACGGAACTGCCGGTGCCGCCCCACGGAAAGGAGGCTCCAGTCCAGCTGGGAGGCTGGGTCCCACGCGGCAGGCACGGCAAACTCCAACCCCATAAAGCTCTGTTTCTTTCCCATATAAGCGGCGGTATAGGCGAGCAGGGCCCGCAGGGCCGCAAGCTTTTCCTCATAGCCGCCCGGCATCTGCGAGAAATAGGAGCCGCGGCCTTCCATCACCTCTTCCCTCGAAAGGGGAAGAACATAATTTTCCTGGAAGGCATCGAGCGCCGGGTATGTGATACTGTCCGGATGGAATTTTCGGTACATGGGATCGAGCGAAAGATACCGGAGGATCTCCGCCGCCCAATCGTTGTTCCATTTAAACGTGAAGCCGAGGCCGCCGGTGCGTGTGGGGCGGGAAACATTTTCCCAGCCGAGCGAGCGGCCGGCGATCATGATGCTGCCGGGGTGCCTCTTCACGCGGTCCTCGTTCATGCGCTGCAGCAGCGCCACCCCCTCCAGGTTCCGGTGGTGTGAGCGCACGCCCGGCTTGCCGCAGAGGGGACTCTGCTTTTCCCAATAGAGCATGGAGGAAAGGCCCTCGAGCCGGAGTCCGTCGATATGATAAGCATCCAGCCAGAAATTCATGGCGGAAATCAGAAAGCTCATCACTTCGCTCCGCCCGTAATCAAAGCGCAGGGTACCGGACGGCATACCGGCGGCCGCCTGCTCGCCGTATTCATAGCAGGGCGAGCCGTCAAACCCGGCGAGGCCGTGCGCGCAGTCGTCAAACGAGGCGCCGGGCCAGCTGAGCAAAACGCCGATGCCTTCGCGGTGGAAGGAATCTACCAGATGCATAAAATCCTTCGGCTCGCCGTACCGTGAGGTGGGCGCAAAGAAGCCGGAGGCCGCAAAGCCGAGGGAAGCGTCTTCCGGGTATTCCATCAGCGGCAGGAAGGAAACATGCGTATACCCGAGCTCCTTCACATAAGGCACGAGCGTATCGCTGAGCGCGCGGTAGGAAAGGAAGTTTCCGTCTTCATACGTGCTCCAGGAGCCGAGGTGGACTTCATAAATATTGACCGGCTCGCGCCGCCAATCGGTTTTGCGCGCCTGCTGCCGCCAGGCTCCATCCGACCAGGGAAAGCCGCCTAGGTCGTACAGCTTCGAAGCGGTGTGCGGGCGCGTTTCCGCATGGAATGCGAACGGGTCCGCTTTAAAAAGCTCGCGGCCGTCTTTTGTGACGATGAAGTATTTGTAATTATCGAATTGCTTTACATCCGGCACGGTGCATTCCCACACGCCGTCTGAAATGCGGGAGCAGGGGCTGGCGTACGGGTCCCATCCGTTGAAATCGCCGATCACCGAAACGCCCGCGGCATGCGGCGCCCAGGTGCGGAAAACCGCCCCGCCGGGGATGAAATGAGCGCCCATGAATTGGTATGCCTCGCAATGGGTGCCCTCGTGGAATAGGTAAAGGTCAATATCTTCTTCATGCGTGAATTCGTTCAAAGCACCCACCTCCAAAAAATTTCCTGCTTTTATTTTAACAAACGAAGAAACAAAACACAAGAGAGTATTTCGTCATTTATTAGTAAACCGATAGAATATATTATCTTTTGTTTGTGCATTTTGTTACAAAATATTCCCCTTTCCTTACTCAATGAGCGATAGAAAGCGAAAGTGGTATTCCATATCATTCTTTCCCGCAGGGAAAGAAAAAGCGCTGTAAGTTTTTAGGCTTACAGCGCTTTCGCATAGAAACGTGTTTATTTAGCAAGCAGCGGGATATCGGCCGGCATCACGCCTTTGGCGCGCTCATAGGCGGCTTTGCAGGCCTGCCACTCGGAATCCCGCTTATACACCTCGGGTCGGGCCGCCGAACCGGCGTATTCCATAGCCGGCAGCACGCGGTAAACGACCGTGCTGCCCTCCGCAATTTTTGCAATGTGGAGCGGAACCAGACCCGCTTCGCGGACGACCGTTTTCCCATCCGCCTTCTCCACGGTGAGGCGGGCAATGCCGCCGTACTGCGTGAGCGGGCGGTTAACTGAGGTCAAATCCACCATAAAATCCCCCAGCGAATAAAACACATAAGCATCCGCCGGCGTGCCCGAACGGTCTACCGAAAGCTTTTCCGCCTCCTGCAGCACGTGGGAGCCGTGGCCCATAATAACGTCCACCCCGCCTTCGCACAGCTGCTTTGCCATCTGGCGCTGGAGGTCGGAAGGCGCTTCCTCATATTCCCTGCCCCAGTGGAGCGAGAGGATCACGATATCCGCGCCGGCGGCCCGGCAGCCTGCCGCATCCTTTAAAATTGCGGGGACGTCGCTGAGCGACATGCGGTCGAAGGTCTTCATGGTGCCGTCCCCTTCCGGGACGCCGTCGAGATACGAATAGCTCACCACGCCGATCTTCACGCCGTTTTCTTCTTTGATATAATATCCCGCCGCATCCGCCGCGTCTGCATAGGTGCCAACGGTATCGAGCCCGGCGGCGCGCAGCTTTTCACGGGTTGCAAGAAGACCCTGCAGGCCGAAATCGAAGGCATGGTTGTTGGCGGTATTCACAAGGTCCACGCCTGCATTTTTCAGCGCCTGCGGCAGCTCCAGCGGCGCGTTGTATTTCGGGTAATAGGAAAGCTGGCTGTTCCCTCCGTACAGATCGACCGCGGTTTCAAAGTTGCAGATGGAAAAGCCGTTCTGAAGGCTTCCGGCCACCGGTGAGAGAATGGGAGAGAAATCATAGGTATTATCCCCCGTTTTGGAGGTGAGGACCAGGCCGGAATTGACATAAGCATCTCCCATGAGGTTAATCACGGCCTCGGCGCTCCGGGGCTCTGTGGTGGGCTCTTCCGTAGAGGGCTGCGTGCCCTCCCCCGACGGCTCCGTGACCGCGGGCGTTCCCTCTCCCGAGGGTCGGGAAAAGAGATTCCGAACAGAATCCATACGCCCGAGCAGCAAAATCACGCCGGCAATGGCAATGCATACCGCCAGGATGATAATGATATATTTTGCCGCGCCGTCTCCCCTGTTTTTGTTTTTCTTCCGGTAGCTGCGCGGACCGCGGCGTTTGATTTTGTCTATTTTTTGTTTCATACATGCCTCCCGAAAAACCCGCTTTCCGGCTTACTGTTCCCCGTGCGCGGGCGGCTATGAAAATTTCCGGTGCAGGAAAGCCCAGATTTCTTTTACCATAACATATTTGCCCTCTATTTTCAAATGAACGGAAGGATTTTTGGAAATTTTTATAATATCTTAAGAACCGAAACCGCCGGTTGACAAAAAATCACGTTCTATTGGCCGCAATGCGGCCCATCTTTTTGTTATGTTATAGGCAGCAAACAAAGCCGCCGGCCGGATATCCGGCTGGCGGCTTTGTTCTATTTCAAGCATCAAACGCGCTCTGCGTTCATATTCACCTTGGAAAAATCGTGCTGCTCCACATTTTCGGTGATGCCGCGCTCGTCCGCATCCTTTATGAGCTTTTCGCGGTTTTTGAGCGTTTTGCCCGGGGCGCTGATGCCCGCCGGTCCCGCGATGCACCCACCTTCGCACGCCATGCCTTCCATGATATCCTCCGGCAGACGGCCGGCATTCAGGATCATGAGCGCTTTTTTGCATTCCTTTGCGCCGTTGCAGCGCTTGCAGGTGACGGTGATATCCACGTTTTCCTCTTCCAGCACGCGTGCCACTGCGCCGGATACGCCGCCGCTCACCGCAAAGCCCTTGCCGTAACGGCTGCCATCCTGCTCGTTTTCGGCCATGGCTGCGGGGTCGATTCCCCTGGCTTCAAACATGGCGACCAGCTCTTCGAAGGTGAGCACATAATCCGCCGTATCCTTCATTTTTTTGATTTCCTGCTTCTTTGCGATACAGGGGCCGACGAATACCACCACGGCGTCCGGCTTCTGCGTTTTGATGAACCGCGCGGTGGCGGCGAGCGGTGAAACCGTGTGGGAAACATACTGCATCATGCGCGGGAAATGCTTTTCGATCATAGCAACGAAAGCCGGACAGCAGGAGGTGGTGAGCTTGGTTCCGTTCTGAATGGCTTCCTTTAGCTCCTCGGCCTCGTGCTGCGCGACTGCGTCCGCTCCGAGCGAGACCTCATATGCGCCCGTGAATCCCAGTTCGCGGAGCGCCGTCTTCAGCATCCCCACAGTGGCAAGGCCGAACTGACCTTCCATAGCGGGGGCAAATACCGCGTATACTTCCCGCGGGCCTTTCATCTCCTCGATCACCTGCGTGAGGGAGGAGCTGTCTGTAATGGCGCCGAAGGGGCAGGCCGCCGTGCAGGCTCCGCAGCCGATGCACCGGTCGTACCGGATTTTTGCGAGCTTGCTGGTATCCATGGTGATGGCGTCCACCGGGCAGGAGCGCAGGCAGGGACGCATGGTATCGGAAATGGCGTTATAGGGGCAGGCAGCGGCGCACCGTCCGCACTCCTTACACTTGGCGGGGTCGATATACGCGCCCTTGCCCGTTACAGTGATGGCACCGAAGGGGCAGGCGGCCACGCATTTTTTCGCCATGCAGCGCTGGCAGTTTGCGGTAACGGTAAAGCGGTTGATGGGGCAGCCTTCGCATGCCGCGGGCAGTACGCCGACAACCCCTTCTTCCCCTTCCTGCATGGAAGCGGGGCGCCTGCCGCGCGCCACGGATACGCGCTCGCGGATGATTTCCCTTTCTTTATATACACAGCAACGGAACTTTGGAACGTTTCCGGGGATGATCTCATACGGGATGTTATCCAGCTTTTCTTCCAGTTTTCCTTCAAAGGAAAGCTGCGCGACCTTTTTGAGCACCTCGAATTTGATCTGTTTTGCGTCGTTATCGTACTGCATGTTCCATTCCTTTCTTTAGTAATAAACTTTCTTCACGCGGCGCCCGAGGCGCTCCATAAGAGAGCAGACCTCGTCGATCAGCTTCAGCTTGATGCTGAGGTCGGTTGGCAGGCCGGGGTTCTGATGCGCCGGATTGATGGCAGTACCGATGAATACATTGAAATCGGTGCAGTTTTCCAGCAGGAGCTTCGCGATGCGGGCCGCGCCGTTATCTTCATCCAGCTTCTTGAAATAATAGGTATCGGGATCGCTCTTCACATATTCCTTCAGTATATCCACCGTGCGGCTGAGTGTGAGCACGCCCTCCGTCACGAGATCGACGCCCTCGATCGTCGCGGTGGGGGGGATGGAGGGGTCGCTGTAATTCAAGGTGGTTTCCACCCGGCGGTTGAGAATGCGCGCCACGATATTTGCGCTCGTGCCGCCGCAGACCACCCGTTTGCCGGGAGAGGTCATAAAATCGTGGACGATGCGGGCGTCGTCCTCCTTGTTTTTCGGCGGGCCGGAAAGCATATTCACCACACATTTGGGGCTGACCTTTGCCACCAGCACGGTGGAATCGTCTCCCGGCTTATCCATATAGAGCTCGCCGATGGCCTGAGAGAGAGATACCGCAAGCCGCGGCGCGGACTGCTCCTTCTGTGCCGCCTTCTGCATCCATGCAGCTACGTTTTCCCACTTCCATCCGAAGTTTAAAATACTTCCGACGCCCGCGTAAATCACACCGTCGCTGACCAGCGTGAGCACATCGCCCGGCATCACGGTAAAGCGGCTTTCGGTCACGTTTTTACCGGCGTATTCCTTATATTCCCGTGTCAGCTCCTGGAGCTTGCCGCCCCGGATGAAAATGCAGGCCGGGTTATCGAATTCCACGAGATAGGCTTCGCCGTTATCGAACACCTGCAGAATGCTGAAGGTGGAATAGGCGAGCTTCCGCACGCTGCAGGTGGGCAGGGTGCTCACGATGGTTTCCACGGCCTGCTCGACCGTGGCGCCGTTTTTCAGCATGGTGGAAATGATGGTGCTCGTCAGGGTGGAAAGGATGTTTGCCTTTACCCCGCTCCCGAGGCCGTCGGCCAGCACCATAATGACCGAATCGTCTGTGCGGCAGATCTTCACCTTATCCCCGCACAGCTCTTCCCCGTATTTATTGAGGCTCCGGTAAGCCACGTCTACATGCATTCTCATTGTTCATCACCATCGAATACGATCATATCCTTGAGCTTTGTGAGAGTCACCTTGGTTTCGGCCGTGGTTTCGCCCAGGAGATGCGCGATCTCCTGCGCCGCGATCATCTGTTTATCAATGACCTTCTGGGCCATTTCCATGGTTTCCACGCGCATTTTATACTGCTTCTCGAGCGACTGTTCCTCGCTCGTGATATCCTTGAAAAGGCCCATGGCGATATTCTCTTCCTCGATGTAAACGATGCTCTGGAGCGTGGTGATATTATATTCCTTGTAATGCACCTTTTTATCGGTGATGGACTGCTTCGTTTCAAACACGAACTGGAAGTCGGAAACGTCGAACAGCTCGTAGAGGCTCTTCTGGAGCGCCTCCGTGCGGGTTACGCCAAACGCTTTTTCCGCCGCCGTGTTGAATTCGATGATATTGAGGTCACTGTCCACAATCAGGGTAATGTTCGGCGTTTCGGAAAGCACGTAATTGGAAAGCGACTCGGCGCGGGAACGCATATAGGGCATGCACATGGTGAGCTCTGCCCGGTTCTGGAATACGGCAATGGCCTTATCCCGGCAGGAGGGGTAGCCGCAGGAGCCGCAGTTGAGCTCCTGCTCGGGCGTATCCTTGCCGATCTTCTTCAGGATGGCGCGGATGGTTTCTTCATCCGGCAGGGCCTCGCGGCCCGAACGGTCGAAGAACTTGTTCGACAGCGCAATGCCTTCTTCGAGCTCCGGATAGGTATCTGCATCGCTTCGGGCATACTGCTCCACCTTGACCCTGGCGGCGAAACGGGTGGTACCGTCCCCCACCTTTGCCGGGCCGTTCACGCACCCGCCCTTGCAGGCGTTCACTTCAATGAAGCAGTTCTTCAGCTCGCCGCTCTCTATGGCGTCGAAAAGCTCCCTGCATTCCTCCACGCCGTCCACGCTGAGGAGCTGATAGCCCTCCTGCTCGCCGTATACCCGGAGGGATTCGAGGATGCCGTCCGTCACCGGGTACATGCGCAGGATCTTGGAGCTGCCGTTGAGGAAATCTTCCGGCTCGCAGTTTTCCACGGCGATCCCCTGCTCCTTCATCCATTCGTCGAGGTCGTCAAAGGTGAGCACCGCGTCCACGTCGCCGTCGTGCCGGATATCCGCCGCCTCATCCTTTTTGGCGATGCAGGGGCCGGCGAACACCACCTTCACATCCTTGCCGAAGCGCTGCTTCAGCAGGCGGGCATGGGCGAGCATGGGGGAAACGACTGGGGCGAGGCTGTCCACCACGCCGGGGTAATAAAATTCCGCCAGACGGTTGATGGAGGGGCAGCAGGTCGTGATGATGTTCGTCTGCTTTCCTTCCTTCATCAGCCGGTGGTATTCGGCCGTAACATACGCTGCGCCCTCCGAGGTTTCGGATACGCCATAAAAGCCCAGCTGCTTGATGGCTGAAACGAGCCTTCCGGGCTCGGAGCATGCAAAGGAGCCCTGGAAAGAGGGGGCGAGGGATACGAGGACCTTCTTCCCTTCCTTCAGCATGGTTTTTACTTTCAGAAGGTCGCTCGTGAGCGTTTTGGCGTTCTGCGGGCATTCCGACAAGCATCGCCCGCAGAGAATGCAGGCGGCGCCTATGATTTTTGCCTGCTCGTTTTCAAATTTGATCGCCTTAACGGGACATACCTTGAGGCATTTATAGCAGTTTTTGCAGTTGGCCTTTTTCAGCCCGATGATGCTGCTCATTTCGATACCCTCCCTAAAATTTCACGCTGGAAGAAATCCTCCGCGCCGCCCGGCGTGATAGAGAACCGCTTGCCGTCCACACTCACGCAGACGCCGCCCGTACACTCTCCCATGCAGAACGAGCCCTTCAGCTCCACATGATCCGCGATACCGTGGATATTTATCAGACGCTCAAAGATCTGGACGATATCGCGCGAACCGCGCAGATGGCAGGAACTCCCGATACAAACGACTACTTCCATGCTTCTTGCTCCTTTTTTATAAATCGATAGGCCCGGCGCCAAACCTCCGGCGCCGCCCTCATTCCCCTTATAAACAAATTGTAACAAAAGGGGCGGGGATTCGTCAATCCTTGCCCCGGTAAACAAGCAGCGAAAAAATGGATTTATTGCTACCCTGCTTTTCCCGAAGCCGGCGCCCTTTCCCCTGCAATATATGCACGGCGGAAAAGGAACATCCGAAAGGAAATCATTGTTATTTTTTTAACAAATATTCCTCGATTATTGTAACACCGGCGCCCGGATGAATCAAGAAGAAAATGCAAAACAGAAGAAAAAAATGTCGAAATTTTCAGCCGTAGAAAAATCGGCGGGAAAGGCCAAAAGCATTTATTTTTGAGAACACGATGCAGAAAGCCTGCGGCAGTTATCCGGCTGCCGCAGGCTTCTTTTTGCGTATTCAAAATATAACCGACGTTTTGCGCCGCCGGAGGCGGCCGCTTTTCCTGACGCCTGGCCGGCGAAAACGCCGCCCATTCCCCTCGGCGGACGTTAGCCCCGCATACGGGAAACTCCGTTTTATCGCTCCTCAAAATGATTGATATCCACAAGCTTCGTGCTCTCCTGCGAAAACCGGCTTTGCAGGCTGTTCGCCAGGGCGTTTGCCGTATCGATGGAGGTAAGGCACGGAATGGAGCGCTCCACCGCCTTGCGGCGGATCTTCACACTGTCTCTCGTGGGGAGGCGGCCCTTGGAGGAAGTGGAGATAATATAATTGATTTGCCCGCTTTCAATCAGCGTCATGGAATTCTGCTCCGATTCATGGATTTTATCAACCGTTTCCACGGCGAGCCCCGCCTCGCGGAGCACCTCGGCGGTGCCTCGGGTGGCGTAAAGCTTCAGCCCCAGCGCATCGTATTTCTTCGCTGTACCCACGATTTCGCCCTTATCGCTGTTGCGCACGCTGATGAACACGCCGCCCTGCTTTTCCATGCGATAACCTGCGGCCACAAGCCCTTTATACAGCGCCTCATCCAGCGTGCGGCCGATGCCGAGCACCTCGCCGGTCGATTTCATTTCCGGGCCGAGGTGGGTATCCACATCCACCAGCTTCTCAAAGGAGAATACCGGCACCTTCACTGCCACATGCGGCGGCTTTTTATAAAGCCCGGTGCCGAAGCCCATATCCCGGAGCTTTTCGCCCAGCATGGCGCGGGTGGCGAGGTCCACCATGGGGACGCCCGTCACCTTGCTGATATAGGGAATGGTGCGGCTGGAACGGGGGTTGACCTCGATGACATAAATCTCATTTTCATAAATGACATACTGGATATTCACGAGGCCGCGCGTTTGGAGCTCGAGCGCGAGGCGGCGGGAATAATCGATGATTTTCTCCGTGAGCTTGCGGCTGACGTTCCAAGCCGGATAAACGGCGATGGAGTCGCCCGAATGGATGCCCGCCCGCTCGATATGCTCCATGATGCCGGGGATGAGGATCTCTTCCCCATCGCAGATGGCGTCCACCTCGATTTCCACACCCATGAGGTATTTATCGATCAACACGGGGTTTTCGATGTTGTGGGATAAAATAATCTGCATATATTCGAGGATATCGTCTTCATTGAAGGCGATGATCATATTCTGCCCGCCGAGCACATACGAGGGACGCATGAGCACCGGGTAACCAAGGGCCTTTGCCGCTTCGAGGGCTTCCTCCGTGCTCATGACCGTGTGGCCCTTCGGGCGCTTGATGTGCAGGCGCTCGAGCAGCTCGTCGAACCGTTCGCGGTCTTCGGCGGCGTCGATGCTGTCCGCCGGGGTGCCCAGAATCCGCACGCCCTGGCGCTCCAAAAACTTCGTGAGTTTAATAGCTGTTTGGCCGCCGAAGGCAACCACCGCCCCATAGGGCTTTTCGGTTTGGATCACGTTCCAAACGTCCTCCGGGGTGAGGGGCTCGAAATAGAGGCGGTCGGCGGTATCGAAATCGGTGGAAACGGTCTCGGGGTTGTTGTTGACGATGACCACTTCATACCCCGCCTGCTTGAGCGACCACACGCAGTGGACAGAGGCATAGTCGAATTCGATGCCCTGCCCGATGCGAATGGGGCCGGAGCCGAAAACAATCACCGTTTGCTTCGGGTCCTTCCGGCGGGAGAGGAATTCCTCCGCTTCGTTCTCTTCGTCGTAAGTCGAGTAAAAATAAGGGGTCTCGGCCTCAAACTCCGCGGCACAGGTATCCACCATTTTGAAAACGGCGGCGCGGGGCGAGGGAATCGTGCGCCCGGAGAGGCGTTCAATCACGGCGTCCGGGTAGCCGAGGCGCTTGGCTTCGAGATAAAGCGCATCGGAAAGCTCTTCCTTTGCAAGCCGCTTTTCGATCTGCACGAGGTTGCGCAGCTTACATAAGAACCACAGATCAATCTTTGTGACCTCGTGGATCTCTTCCGGCGAAATTCCCCGCTTCAGCGCTTCAAACACCACGAACAGGCGCTCATCGTTGCACTGGGACAGCATCCCCCGGATGCGGCCGTCCGAAAAAGCGGCGAGCTTTTTGAGATTCAGGCTGTCGAGCGAAATTTCCGCCCCGCGCACCGCCTTCATGATGGCCTGCTCGAAGCCCGTGCCGATGGCCATCACCTCGCCGGTCGCCTTCATCTGCGTGCCGAGAGTGCGTTTTGCGTATACAAATTTATCAAAGGGCCATTTCGGGAGCTTTACCACCACATAATCGAGCGCGGGCTCGAAGCAGGCGCAGGTTTTTCCCGTAACGGCGTTTTTGATTTCATCGAGCGTATAGCCGATGGCGATTTTGGCCGCCACCTTGGCGATGGGATAGCCGGTCGCCTTGGAGGCGAGGGCCGAGGAGCGCGAAACACGCGGGTTCACTTCAATGACTGCGTATTCGAAGCTATCCGGCTTCAGGGCAAACTGGCAGTTGCAGCCTCCCTCCACACCAAGGGCGGAAATAATATTGAGGGCTGCCGAGCGGAGCATCTGGTACTCCTTATCGGCTAACGTCACAGCCGGGGCGATGACGATGCTGTCTCCCGTATGGACGCCCACCGGGTCGAAATTTTCCATGCTGCACACGGTGATGACGTTGCCCTTCCCATCCCGCATCACTTCAAACTCGATTTCCTTCCACCCGGAAATGCACTTTTCAATGAGCACCTGGGTAATGGGGGAAAGGCGCAGGCCGTTCAGCGAGATTTCATGCAGCTCCTCGGGCGTTTCGGCAATGCCGCCGCCGCTGCCGCCGAGGGTGAAGGCCGGGCGGACGATGACCGGGTACCCGATCTCCTCCGCAAAGGCCATCGCCGATTCCACATCGTTTACCACCTTTGAGGGAATGACCGGCTCTCCGATGGAAAGCATGGTATCCTTGAACATCTGGCGGTCCTCGGCCTTATCGATCGTTTCCGGGTTTGCACCGAGGAGCGTTACCCCCTGCTGATTCAGAAAGCCTTCCTTGGCAAGCTGCATGGAAAGGGTAAGCCCCGTCTGCCCGCCGAGGGTGGAAAGGAGGCTATCCGGCTTTTCCTTTTCAATGATACGCTTAATCGTTTCCACGGTGAGGGGTTCGATGTAAATATGATCGGCCATGGCGTTATCCGTCATGATGGTGGCGGGGTTGGAGTTGACAAGCACCACTTCCAGCCCTTCTTCCTTCAGGGCCCGGCAGGCCTGCGTGCCGGCGTAGTCAAACTCGGCGGCCTGGCCGATCACGATCGGGCCCGAGCCGATGACCAATACTTTTTTGATGGCAGGATTCAGCGGCATTTATTTCACTCCTTCTATCAGCTGTAAAAATCGGTCGAACAAAAATCCGGTATCGAGCGGGCCGCCGCAGGCTTCCGGATGGAACTGCACGGAAAAGGCGGGCATATCCCGGTAGGCAATCCCCTCGCAGGTGCCGTCGTTCGCATTGACGAAGCGGAGCTCCGCGCCCTCGGGCAGGCTGTCGTTTTCCACTGCATAGCCGTGGTTCTGGCTCGTGATATATACCCGGCCGTCGGATAGATCCTTCACCGGCTGGTTTGCACCGCGGTGGCCGTATTTCAGCTTGCCGGTCTTCGCTCCCTGCGAGAGCGCCAGCAGCTGATGGCCGAGGCAGATGCCGAAAGTAGGCTTTTTTGCATCGCAGAGCTTTTGCAACTCCTTAATAATTCCCGTATTTTCCGCCGGGTCGCCCGGGCCGTTGGAAAGCATGATACCGTCCGGCTGCTCACGCAGGATTTCCTCCGCCGTAGAGCCCGACGGCATGATAACCACTTCGCAGCCGCGCTTTACGAGCTCGCGCGCAATGTTGCGCTTTGCGCCGAAATCCCACAGCACCACGCGGTGCTTCTTTTCTTCCGGCACAAGCACCTCTCTCATCCCGCTCACGGCGTTCACCGCGCCTTCGATCGCACGCCCCCGGAGGCTTTCCGCCGCCGAGGCGGCGTGCTCGTCCGTATCCGTGATCATGGCGTTCATCACGCCGTATTCCCGGATGATTTTCGTGAGCGCGCGGGTATCCACCCCGCAGAGGCCCACAATGCCGTGCTGCTTTAAAAAAGTGTCAAGATCACCCTCACAACGGAAATTGGAAGGATCCTGACACCATTCTCTCACAATATAAGCCTTTAAGGCGGGTTTTGCACTTTCAAAGTCGGGTGAAATCATACCGTAGTTGCCGATCAGAGGAAAGGTTTGCACCACCATCTGGCCGTAGTAGCTCGGGTCGGTGAGGGTTTCAATATAGCCGGTCATGGCGGTGGTAAAAACGATTTCCCCGGTGACGTTATTTTCCGCCCCGAAGCTTTTGCCGCGAAAGACCGCGCCGTTTTCCAAGATGAGATATGCGGGTTTACTCAATGCTGTTTCCTCCCTGCAAGGCGGATTCGAATCCCCGTTCCGCCATCGGATTTCCGCCGCTGTTCGTTTCAAGCAGACGGATTCACATGAATATTTATTCTTTTCCGTTTATTATAACACAACTGGCAGTGCGGGAAAAGAATTTTCTTTTCCGCCCGGGTGTTTTTTTCCTCCAAATATTCCGCCTGATTCGGGAAGTATTTTTTACAGGATTACTATGCTTGGAAGGCTGCCGCGGAGGTTTTCGTTTTGCCATCGGTTCCCTGCAAAAAAACAGCCGCCGGTTTCCCGGCGGCTGAAAAATTATTTTTTTAGGCCAAGCTCAAAAATTACTTTCTCTTCTTGGCGGTAAGAACGATCACGCCGGCAGAAGCGGCAAGAGCAATCGCAATCGGGAGGACCGGGGCAACGCCGGTCTTCGGGTTGCTGCCATCTTTGTCCGTGGTAGCGGTGGTAGGCTCGGCGGCAGTCGTTTCTGCGGTAGTCGGCTCGGTAGCCGGCTGCTGGCTCGGGTCGATGATCTCGGCAGACTTGGTCAGCAGTGCACTGGTGATAGCAAAACCGTTGGATTCAACTTCAGGATCCCAATAATGCATATGGATACCGTCAAAGCCCTTGGTCAGGTCGATGCCGCTGGCCGCGAGATCAATCACGATCGTGACCGGTTCGGTAGTGTTCAGCGGAATTTCGCTTCCATCGGTGGTAACGAAATGAACCGGCTGAATGTACTTATCCTCTTCATCCTTCAGGCCGTTGAACCAGGTAGCAGCAGATTTACCACCAGCTTTTGTGTTTTCAAATTCCATACGCAGGGAATAAATATCGCCGGTGTAGGTCAGCTGCAGATACCTATAAGCAGTGAGATCAGCATCCTTCAGGGTAACGAAGCCAAGGTACTGGTATCCAGTACCGATGTAAGCTGAGAAATCTTCCATCATAGAACTGAGGCCATTCTCATCGCCGTTCAGCATGATGAAATCAACCACAGGAGCTTCGGTGGG
>CAUBKG010000030.1 GCA_958436475.1 uncultured Clostridia bacterium | reverse complement strand
TCCCGCACCCCGTGCACAGCAGAACGCACAGGCATACCGCCAAAATTACACAAATTGCCCGTTTCATCTCATATCCCTCCGTTTATCTCTTTTCCTGTTCCGTTCCATAAAGCAAACGGAACAGGAAAAATTTTTCATTTCTATAATACACGAGAAGGGAAAAAATTGCAACTATCCGCCGCGCCGCGCCAGAATGCGGGAAATCGTTGGGGCGGTGGCTCTTCCCACCGCTTCGCTGTCCATATTCACCTTCACATCCACATTGTTTTTGAGGTCCGCGCTTACCGTAATGGGGCTGCGCCGCAGCTCCTCCGCAAGCTTGCTCGCCAGCAGGTCATAATCCGTTCCGGCTTCAGTCCGTTTCCGGTTGGCCATGTAGGCCTGTGCTTCCAGCTGGCGGAACAGGCCGCTCCACGCATCCAGCCGGATGCGTGCGGAAACAGACTGCGCCAGCCCCGCAATCCACGGGGCGTTGTCCTTGAGCGGCACTACCGCCTCCGGCCCCGCTTCACCTACCTCGATGATCTGCGGCGAGTGGAACACGCCCCCCACCGCCCGCCGGCTGATGTTGATATTGTAATCATGGAGGGCGTTTGCCATCGGCACGTTGTTCTTTATATCATTTTCAAGCTTTGTTTTAATGTTCATGGTTGCGGTAAGGGAATGGCTGTTTAAAACATTCTGGGATCGGTGTATGAAATTCATCATCGGTTCGCCGGGATCGGGGGTATTTACCTTGGGAGATACAAGATCCTTTTCCTTAAGCGCGGTGCCCATGGAGGAATTCATATCATATCCGAGCTTTGCCATCAGCTCCACCATTTCAGGGGTAGCCTGAATCACATTGCCGGTAACCGTGTTTTTAAATTCCGTGATCGTACCGGTTGCGCTGTCCCGTATGACTTGGATATTGCTGTCCAGTCCTCCGGCAAAGTTGCTGGTAAAGCTTTGTGAGGTATCGAAGCCAAGCTGCGTAAGAGCTTCGAGCATTTCCGGTGTGATTTCGCCGATGGTGCTTATCGCCGTATTGCGAAGCACCGCAAACGCCTGCTGCATCGCCTCCGTCACGAGGTTGCCGTTAGAATACATTCCCATGGTGAGGTATTCGTTCACCTGTGCGCCGCCGTCCGTTGCCTTCTGAAGCATTTCCTGGAACGTTGGGTCATCCCCGTATTTTGAACCCATCAGATACCATATTGAATCCTGCTGATCCGCAATCGCGCCGATGGTGTTGATGTCGGAAAGCCCCTGCAGCACTGACTGCGGCACGCTCTGCCCCGCCTGCCGGCATTCTGCAACGATTTCCTCAAGCATTTCCTTTGTTGGCTTCAGCTGATCGTAATAAAGCTTCGCATTCTCCCTTGCCTCCGGGCTGATGTCATACTGCATCTCGTCCTGTATGGCAGATCTCGCGCTGTCAAGGGCGGAAGCCATTTCCCCGGCAGACCAGCTGCTGAACGAATCCAGCCCTGTCCCGTAAGCATCCGCGTAATTCTTCAGCCAGTTGTCGAAGCCCGATTGATAATACCGGCCGATCTGATCCATCTGCGTCTGGAAGCTTGCATTCAGCTGATCCGTCTTTAAGTCAATGGAGGGCAGCACAAGCTCCATTCTCTCGTTTTGGAACCTTTGCTCCAGCAGCTTGATCTGCCGCTGCATTTCCGATGCATCTATTAATCCGGATTTAAAGGATTTCTCAATTTGTTCACTTGCTTCACCCTTTTCCTTTTCCAGCTGCTTGACCGCTTCGCTGATCTGTGCGTCCATTTGGGCAACGAACTCGGAATAGCTTTCCGGCGTCAGTTCTCCCTGAACAGAAATATTCTGCATCTGCACCTCATAGCGGGAGGTGGTAACGGAATCCAGTATTTCGGTCATTTCTTTCTTAAGCTTTTCAATAACCTGCAGCTCATTATTGTCGATCACGCCGTCAGCCAGAGCGTTGTTGAATGCCTTGCGCAGCTCTTCGCCCTTCCGTGCAAATTCCGACTCCAGCTTGGCGGCGCCGCCCACGATTTTTGCAGAAACATCGTCGTCAAGGCCCTTCATCTCTAAGGAGACCGTCAGGCGGTTTTCTTTCAGAATATCCCGTCCATGCGAGATGAATTCCTCAATTTCTTCCGTTGCGTTCTCGAAATCCGCCTCGCTCATCTCCACGCCAAAATACGCGGAGTAAGTATTCGCATCTATTCCATGAATGGCATTTTTCAGGCTGTTAAACTTATCTTCCGCCTCTGCAACCTGCTCCAAAACATAGCCTGCCCGCTCTACATCCGGATTTGTTGCAATCCGTCCGACCGCCGCTGCAATCTCATCCGCAGATAAAGCGATACTTCCGAACCGGCCTTCCAGGTCTTCCCGCACCATATTCTCCCATACATTGTGTATTACGGTTCCAAGCCCCGCCACAGCGCCCGCCGCAAGTGTGAGGGGAAGCGCGGCGGAGCCTGCCCCTCCGGCAAGAGTGGCGATCCCACCCGCCAGGCTCGAAACCGAAGACATAACGCCGGTAACGTTTCCAATCGAATCGAGTGCGCTTCCCATAGCGGAAAAAGCTCCGGTGGAATTGCCCCCGGCCTCTTTCATCTTCTGCCCAAGTGCCGCGGCTCCGCCGCTCACGTCTTTGAGGCCGGAAGAAAGCTTGCCGAGGTCAAGCACCGCTTTGCCCGATGAGGATGAGAAGCCCTCCACCTTGCCCTTCACCCCGTCCAGATCCCCCGCTGCTCCCTTCAAGTCCTTCTGCAGGCTCTCCAGCCCGGATTTCACCGTTTTATTTTTGGAATTGAACTTTTCCAGTTCCTTGGTCGCGGAGGCGATTGCCGAAACCAAACTCCGGTATTCGCTCTCCGTCATATTCGTATTCGGCATAAAAACCGCCTCCATTTAAATCTGACTGTAAAACTCATGCAGGCTCTTCACCTGTATCCGGTAGCGCGGCACCTTGCCCGCCGCCGTCTGTACATCGATGTAGGCGCACGCCTCGTCAAAGCAGAACGCCGTATAGGGATCGGAGATCCCCAGTACGGCGCTCGGCTGTTTCTTATAAATTTTTGCCAGAGTCGTGATTCTGGCGAGCTCCCTGCTTTTTACGAAATCGGCTCAGGGAATCCACCCCGTTTCTCACATAGTTATAGATGTAGAGGAGCTGGGAGTCCGTGAGCGGCACGCCCGCACCGGCAAATTCATCGTAAGAAGGGGAAACGAGGCTTGCCTTCGCAATGATCTGGAACAGCTCGCCGAGCTCCCTTATGCTGCTTTTCCCGTCTTCCTTGATGCCGGAGCAGAAGAGCTCCGAGGCCGCGGCCAGCAGAGGGTTTGGGATTTTGCCCGATTCCGCAAGAGAAAGCAGGGAAGGCCTCCTCAGGCAGACGGTAATGGTTTCCCCGTCCTTGAATCCGGGGAGCTCAACCTCCGCCCCCTCCGCGTATTTTCTGATTTCATCCATTGATGTAACTGGCATACCTGTTTCCATCCTCCTTATTTATTCTTGGAACAGCGCTTAGGCAATCGGCTCCTGTACCTCGGGAAGCGCGTCGACGTATTCGATCACATACGGCGCCTCGCCCTTGCCGGGAACGGAATTGATAACGTATTCGGAAACGCGGAACACGTCGTCCTCGGAGCCCAGGCCGATGGGCTGGCCGGTGCAGCTCGGATAGGAGGCTTTTTCATAGCGAAGCACGTTGCCGCCTTCGTCCATCTGTGCGGAGTAGCAGTCGAGCGTGAACTTCACGGGCTTGTACTCCGCGCCGACGACCGGCGGGGTATACTTCACGATTTCGCCGTCTTCGTTTCGTTCGATGGTGCCGCCCTGCAGGATTTCGATGAGCTCGAGGATGGTCATGCCGTCGGTGAGGGTGATGGTGTGTCCGGTAATCACCTTTTTCTCGCCCTTCTGGGCCTTGAGCGTCCCCTTGATCATGAGTTTCACCGCTTCGGTGGTCTCGATCTGCGGTTCTACTCCAACCTTGGTGCTGATTGTCGATGCGATGCAGCGGGGCGTGTCCTCCAGGGTGGTCGCCACGATCATGCAGCAGTCGATCATGGCCATTTCGGTGCCTTTTTTCGGGGTAGTAGACATAAGCTTTCGTCAATCCTTTCAATCTAAAAATTAAAATGCATCCTCGGCGCGTCCGCGCCGGTGCCTTTCGGCGTTCGCGCAGCTTTTTGAATGCCTTCAGCGCGGCTTGGGCATGAAAAAAGCGGCCGTGGCCGCCTGTTTCCAAAACTCATTCGGAAGTCGACCGGCGCTTATCCCCTATGCCTTCCATTCTCTAAGATACTCGGACAAACCGGACAAGGCGGATAAACCGGACGCTCCCTTTAATTTTTTTGAAAACACCGTTCAAATATTTTCCGAACGCTGTCCACGGAATACCGGTGCCCCATTCTGGCCGCAATATCGCCCCAGGTCAGCCCCTCCATCCGCATTCGGACGATACGGCGTTGGGAGGATCTTGCAAGGCCCTCCGCAAAGGCTTCGATTTCCGCGCGTTTTTGCTCCAGCCTCTCCGATTCCCCTACCAGTCGAAGCCGGAGCCCCGCCGCGCTCCCCCTTCCCCGCACGGTAACGCTGCGCTGCAGATAGGGCGCGTCGGGGCAAGAAGCGGAAACCACGTCGCTCAAAACTTCCCTCTCTCTTTTTTCAATTTCCCTTTTGAGCTCGCCGATCTCCGCCACGAGGTCTGCATATTCGAAAATATCCTGCTTTGCAATCATGCGGTGCCTCCTTTTTCTGCCATGCTGCCTTCAAGCTTCTCACAGGTCCTATCGCACCGCGCGCCGGAGCGGCTTTCGAACATCCGTATCCGCCCCGCCTGTGCCCCTCCCCCGATTGCCGGGCGGAAAGGGCCACGCGGCAAATAAAATACCCGCCTGCTTTTTTGCAGACGGATAATAAACATCGCCCGAGCCGGGGCCCGGCTTTCCCGTTTCCCGAACCGTTCGTTCTATTTTTGATGGTACGGTGCGTTTTTCCTTTTGTCAAGGGCGGCAGCCTTCCCTGTCCCATAAACGGGACTATACTGCCTCTGCATTCTCCTTCATGCAAAAAAGCGGTTGACAGACCTTTCGCCCACGATAAAACATGGCCCCCGGCATTAGCCGGCTCCAGATAAGGAAACTTTTCCGTTGGAAGAGCTTTTTTCGCGCACTGCCGCGTCATTTTTCCTTGGCAACCACAAAGGGTGCCAGCGGAAAACTTCCTTGCATTGCATCGAAAACAGCACCTTCCACGGTGAAAAACAGATTTTATCCTGTTTTTGAAGGTAAAAAAACACAAGAAGCCCGTGGCAGATTTCTACTGCCGCGGGCTTCCTTACTATTTCGTGCAAGCCAAAAAAGAAATGTTTCCTCACCAGGCCCCGGCCTTCCGCCGGGGGCATCTACTATTTTAAGCAGACCTCTTTGCTGTTCCATCGGGGATCGGGCCCGTTATAATAGGTCGGCAGCACCACGCGGCGGGTAAGCAGATTTTGCGCCAGCTGTTTTTCGTCGTCCACCGATATGGTCAGGATGCTCTGCTTCGGATCCAGGGGATTCGGCCATATCCGCATGCTTTTTCCGTCCGAGGCGCCGAGGCGCCGGGCCATCCCGCTGGAGCCGCCCACGTCGAACACAATCAGATTGCCGGATTTTTGCTCGGGGGTGAGCTCTCCCTCCGGCACGATCGGATACTTCGTATATATCCGGGTATCGAACCCGCTGGAATGCGGCGCGGCAAACCGCGCGGCGCAGCGGAGCGTTTCTTCCCCTGCGTTTACGGGGACCGCAATCGTAAGCGGGCCGAAATAAACATCCAAAAGGCCGGTGCCCCGGCGCAAATCGCAGGGAAGCGCCGTTTTCGCTTCTCTCCAGCTTCCGTTTTCACACCGCAGGATGAGCTCGTCTTTCGCATAGCCGGAAAAGGCCAGCTCGTCTTTATTCACGAAAACCGTAAACCGTCCGCGGCGGATTTCGGGCGGCAGAGTAATGGTAACGCCTTCACAGTTTGTAATCTGAAGACGAATATTTTCCGGGGAATACTCCGCCTCCACGCTCGCATATGCCTGCCCCTCGGCAATCCCGTGCAGCTCGAGCCAATAGGCCTTCCGATGGCGGTTCCGTTCGGTACGGAACCGAAACTTTTTGGGGAACCGCTCCCGCACGAACGTGAGTAGCTGTTCCGTAACCCTTTTATTATAGCAGTGAGGATTAAAATGGAAATGGAGCATGCTTTCAAAGAAATATTCGCGGTACCCCGGTACATTTTCATGCGCGTTCCGCAGCTCGTGCGCATAAGGGCCCAGAACAAAATCCTTTTCGGATACGAATACAATTTTCGGGGTAAGGGCCGCATTTTCCACAGAGGGCAGATAGGGCGCGCCCACCAGCGGGAACGCCGCAGCAGCGATCCCCGGGTGGTTCTGGAGGATGGACCAAACGGCAAAGCCTCCGCTGGAGCACCCGGCCAGATACACGCGGTCCTCATCGATCGAATAGTTTGCCTTCAGCCAGCGGAACAATTCAAAAAACTGCGCCTCGCTGATATAGCTGCCGCATAATACGCCGCGCAGCGTGATATCCGCCACAAGGCAGTCCTCGGGCAGGGCGTTCACCGCGAAGCTGACGCCGCTGTACTGCGCGGTGGCAAGGTTCAGAAGAATGGGATACTTCTTTTCCTTCGTGTAATCCTGCGGCACGAAAACCCGGAGCATTTCATATTTCCGGTCGAGCACGGACCGGAAATAAATCTCGTGCACGCCCGGGCGGTATATCTCATCCTCCGAGTATTCCCCCCGTTCCATCCGCTCTATGAGCTCCCGCATCTGCCACACCGTCCAGAAACGGGAGAGCGGATATCCCCCGATGCTGGAGGATTCTATAAATTCCCGGCGTCCGAAAAGCTGTGCCTTCACAAATTCGCTCTGGCCGTTAACCGCTTCGCACGTCTCGCGGATAATCGCATCCTCCTCGGCGCGGCAGTCAAACGGCAGGAAGCTCTGCGATTCCTCATAGGTTCCCCCTTCCCGCAGGAAAAAGGTAAAGCCGAGCGTCAAATGACGGAACCGCTCCCGGCTTCCCTCCCGATAGGGACGCATATCAAAGGAGACCGGCTCCATAAGCTCTGCGGTAAAAAAGCCGCAGGGATCTGGATCGCAGTCGAAAACGCGCACCTCATACCGGCTGCAAAAGCGTTCGGGGTCGTTTGGCATGTACTGAAAGCGGATGATATCCGAACGGGTGTCCGGGCCGCTGTCCGTTACAAAGCTTAACAGCTTCACGTTGAACAGGTTTTCCCTCTGCTCGGGATTGCCGGAGGCGGCAAGTGAACGGATATCCCCGCTCATTTCAAAGGCCGCGTCCAAAATTTGAAGGGAAAAAGTATCATACCTGCCCGGCGAAAATTTTTCTAAGCATATCCTGTTTTCACCTGGCTCCAGCTCAACGGCGAGATAGCTCGTACGGTAATACAGGCAGTGGATCGCTGTGAGCCGCCCGTTAATCCAGAGCTTGGTATCGGGCGGAGCGGAAAAGCAAAGAATGCTTTTTTGCCCCCGCTCGGAAAACACCCCAGCTTCCAGCCGGATGCAGCGGTTTTCTCCATATCGGTTCCGGAACATATTTTTGTGCTCGCGATTTGTTTCCGTAAAATAAACCGGCGCTTCCCGCGGCTCCAGGGGCGGCGTATCCACAGGCTCCCGCCGCAAAATATCATATTGATCCGGTCGGATGACCGCATCCGAAACGATGCGGAAGCAGTCGATCAGCAGCGGCTTCCCTGAAAAGACAAATTGATTTTTCATGTGTTGCCTCCCCCTGCTTCAAGCGCCAGAAAAAAGCGCGTGGCCTTCCCCAGGGGCTTCCCCTGCGGGCAAAGCCCCAGCTGCCGGATCAGCCGCCTTACGGCTTCCTCCTCTGCCGGCTCGTATTCGATCTCCAGCTCATAATCGGTTTTTCCGAGGTACCGGCTCTCATCGAATTCCAGCCGGAGCCCCGGCCGGGGCCGCCACGTCGTCCGGCAAGTGGTCAGGCTTCCCTCCGGGAAGCATTCGCCGATCTCCGGCAAAACGGAAAAAAGGGAGTGGATATGAATCGACTGCGGAAGCTCTGCGAGCGGGCGCCCGAGCTCTTCCTTTTCCGTAAGCCCCTTTCCTCCGTAAAGCGGAAGCTTGACCTGAGCGCAGAATGTTTCCCCTACCTGCCGGACCCGAAGCGTAATATCCCTCTTGCGGATGTCCCGCCCGGGCGTATCGTAATAGTGGTTGATCTGCGTGCGTCTCACCGGTTTTGTATCCGGGAACAGCTCTTCAGCCAATCGCCGGAGCCTTTGGAATTCGTCCTCGGGAAGAAGAAATTTATATTCCCGTTCTATCATGCCGTTACCTCCTCAGCAGCTTGCCGGAAGCGTTTTTCGGAAGCGTTTCCAGTATCTCAATACGGTCGGGCCAGGCGTATCCCGGCAGGCGGGCACGGCAAAGCTCAAACACCTCCTGCCGGGTAATCTCCCCCCGGATGCGCACGCAAATCCGGGTGCCCTCCGGACGCTTTTCGCCAAATGCCGCGGCTTCCCGGATGCGGCTGTCCGAAAGGAGGGCTCCCTCGATCTCGGCCGGATAAATGTTCATACCGGAGCGGATAATCATATCATCCCGTCTTCCCGTTACGTACAACCGTCCGGCTGCATCCAGGTATCCCATATCGCCGGTGCAAAGCCAGCCGTTTTGCAGGACCTCCCGGGTCTTCTCTTGATCCCGGTAATACCCCTTCATAAGGTTCGGCCCCCGCACATGGATAAGGCCCTGCCGTCCTTCTTCGGGAATGGTTTCCCTCTCTTCTCCCCGCAGCTCGATCTCGACTCCCTTGAGCGGGTATCCCACCGCTTGAGGGGCGAGGCGGAATTCCTGCCAGGGCAGGCTGGAAATGCGGGGGGAGGCTTCCGTCATCCCATATACATGGTATACATGCGTGCCCGCCATCTGCTCCGCTATGAGCGCGGCTGCAGGTTCCGCCATGCATTCGCCGCTGATCATCGCCGCACCGAGGGGTACAGCTTTTCCCCGTGCGCGGAACGCCCGGCAAAGGCCGTAAAACAGGGTGGGCGTTCCTCCCATTGCCACACGTTCTTCTGTGCGCTCCAGCTCTCCCGCGAGCTGAAGGGGCTGAAACCCCTCTCCGCGGAACCGCACGTTCATTCCCTTGAAAAGAGCAGTAAGCCACTCTCCCGTAAACACGGCGCAGTGGTAAACCGGCCTCGAAATCCATACTGTGCTGCTTTCGGGTTCGGCAAAATACCCGCAGATTCCTTCCAGATTGGCAAGAAGGCCCTGTGGCGTGACCATGGCGCATTTCGGCTCTCCGGAGGTTCCGGAAGAACACAGGATAGCCGCTGCCTCCCCGTAACCGTCCTCCGGCGCCGGCTCCACCGGGCGCGCCTCGTCCATGCGGTCGATACGTATTTCGGGCAACGGCAGGCCCGTGTCTGCATCGGTCAGTATGAGGTCAGGTTCCGTCTTGCGAAGGATTTTTTCGCTGTGTGCCGGCCCATATCGGGCAGAAAGCGGCAGAGCGGTAACTCCCATTGCAAAGCAGAGAAGGAGCGAAAGCGCCGCGCTGCGCTCGCTCCGGCACAAAACCGCACATTTGCAGGGTGCGGGAATTTTCCCGCGAAGCGCCTCTGCCCCTTCCTCCACCCAGCAGGCCGTTTCGCGGAAGGTCATGCAGGAATCCCCTTCCCATATTTTCAATTCCGGATGCGCAAGAAGCGCCTGCCGGGTTCTTTTCCACAGAATGTCAGGATACATAGCGTTCTGCAAGGTCGTAAATATCCTGCACATACATCAGTTTTTTCGGTTCCATATCCTCTTCCCCGATCAGTATCCCGAAGGTTTCCTCGAGCTCCAACAGCACGTTTACAATACGGAGCGAGTCGATACCGAGCGTTTCGTTCAGCAGAAGCTCAGGCGTCAGCTCCCCTTCGTAAAAAGACTCCTTCTGCAGGATTTCCCGCACCTTTTCTTTCATGTTGCTTCTCCCTTTCCGTTTGTGAAAAGTCCTTTTTCCCCCAGCTTTTCCCTCACCGCGCTCCAGAGCAGGGAAAAGGTTTCTTCTTCCCCTGTTTCGCTCGAAAGGATGAGCCCCTGCTCCGCCCGGAAAATTGCGAGATACTCCTCGCGCAGCGCATAGTGGAGGGGCCGGTCGATCCAGCGGTCTTTTTCTTCTTCCCGGCTTTTTACGCGGCCGATCGCCCGGCCGGCGTCCACATCGATGAGCACGGCGAGGTCCGGCCGGGGAATAAACCCGGATACTTCGTAAATCCATTCATCCTCATGGAAGCCCCTCGCCCGGAGGTTCGCAAGGCAGGAGTAAAAATACCGGTCGCTCAAAACGACCTTTCCCGCGAGCAGGAGGGGAAGGATGTATTTGTTGCTGTGCTGGACCCGGTCGCTCGCCGCAAGGAGCGAAAGGCTCCGGTAATCGTATGCGGAAACGTCGGGGCTGTCCATATACGTGCGGAAAATGTCCGATTCCCGCACGGCCCCCGTGGGCTGCCGCGTAATCTCCGGCGTGATCCCGCAGGCCAAAAGCTGTTTTTCAAGGCGTGCGAGCATCGTGCTTTTCCCGCAGCCGTCGAGTCCGCAGAAGGTGATGAGCAGCCCCGGGTACCGGCATTCCCGCAGGCGGAGCGGCTGTATCATAACGCGGCCTCCTCGTCTGTTTCCCGTAGGTATTCCTCGCGGCGGGAGCAGAATACCCGTTCCGGGAAGGGAATGAGCCAGCGGTATACCTTTTTGTTTTCCGGCCGGACTACGCGGTCCATTTCCCTCTCTGCGTAAGGGGCAAGCGTTTCCAGAAGGTCGCCGAGGCCCTCCGCCCTGATTCCCGGAAAAAGCTCCGCCGTTCCGCAGAGGGCATAGGAGCATGCGCCTTCGAGGCCATAGCCCCGTATCCTTTCGAGCAGACGCCCGAAAAACGCGGCGTTCCCCTTTTCCAGCAGATATAGATAAAGATCGAGGAATTTATAAAGCGAAAGGTCGCGCCCCATGCGCACCCAGTTATAAACAGCGGCTTCCTTATACAGATGCACGCAGAGCTGAATGAGAAAATCCTCCTCGCCGAGGGTTTGGAGGCTTTTGCCTCCCAGCACGGGGAAGGGAACGGTTTCTGTTAAAATATCCTCCACCGTGTGCTCCGAATGCTTGGCCTTGAAATCGAGGGAAAAGTTTACGTCCACCTCGATCACGTCCAGCCCCTCGTATTCCGAGCGGAGCAGGAAGGGCACCGTTTCTCCCCGGTTCATGCGCGAATGGATGATCTCCTGCCGGGTGGCGGGGATGATCCCGCCCGCCTGATCGTATCTCCCCTGAACAAATCCATGCTCCCGCAGCAGCTGGCAGCAGGCGGCAACATCGCCCGGCGCCGTCAGCACGTCGAAATCATTCGAGGTCCTCAGCCCCGCGGGGTACATCCCGGCGAGCACCGAGCCCTTCAGGAAGGCATAGGGGAACCCGGCGCCGCAAAATACCTCCGAAAGGAGGGCAAGCCCCTTCCGGAACGCTTCCGTTTTTTGCCTTGCCATCCGGTAGGAATCCTTCAGGGAATTGCGCAGCTCCCTGTGCACGCGCGGCAAAAGCCCGCATTCCTTCAAAGTAAGGTAGGCGGCCCCGCCCACCCGGTTATACAGGAGCTGGCCCAGCACATATGGGCCGTCCATTTTTTCTCCCTGCAGCCGTTCCATCTGCTCCGGGTCGTAATCCCGGAAACGGATCATTTGTAATATCCACTGGTTTTCTTTCTGATGCTCTGTTTTCATAATTCCTCTCCGCTGTATCTCGTTTTGTTCGGGCTCTCTTCCCGCATGCTTCCCTCTTCCAGGAAAAACAGGCGTCCGGCGCGCTTTAGAACCTCCGGGCGGTGTGAGATCACCAAAAGGGTTCGTTTTTCCCTTTCCGCTTCGAGCTGCCGCATAATCTCCCGTTCGGAAACCGTGTCCAGAGAAGCCGTGGATTCATCCAGGATCAGCACCGGGCTCTCCCGCAGAAGGGCACGTGCGATCAAAACCCGCTGGCGCTGGCCGCCCGAAAGCGCGCTTCCGCCTTCTCCGGCGTCCGTATCGAGCCCACCGGGAAGCGTGTGAACAAAATCCAGGAGGCCTCCCGGCCGGCAAAGAGCTTCCACCTTCGCATGCAAGGACACGTCTCCGAAAAGGAGATTTTCCCGGATCGTCCGGTGAAACAGGCTGCTGTCCTGCATTACGGCGGTGCACCAGAGCCGGCCGGGCGCGCCCTCTCTGCCGTTGACGGAAACCGTCCCCCTCTCCGGGGGATACAGCCCGAGCAGCAGTTTAATGAGCGTGGATTTTCCCCCGCCGCTTTTGCCTGCAATGGCGGTAAAATCCCCGCGCCGGAGGGAAAAATCAATGTCCCGCAGCACGGCAAAATCACCATAGGAGAAGGAAACCTTCTCCATGCAGAGGCTGTGGAATTCTCCGGCTTCCCCCATCCTCTCCCGCCTGGTTTCCTTCGTTCCCAGCAGCTCACGGATGCGGGTAATATACGGCCAGGCCGTTGGGAGTGAGGCGTTTCGTTTATTGATGGTATCGAGGCTTTGGAACAGAAGGCCATAGCACTGGGAAAACATCATCAGCGTTCCCACGCTGAACTCGCCCCGCGCCATCAGCACCGCCCCAAGGAGAAATACGAGCGTTTTGGTCAGGTAATTCAGCTTCAGCTCTCCCAGCACCTCTGAGAGCCCCCAGAACCGAATAAACCGGTATCCAAGCGCAGCGAGACGGTCCCGCCAGGCGCAAAATTCGCCCTCCATCTGATCCTCAAGCCCCAAAACCTTTACCTCCCGCCAGTCATGCAGGGAATGATAAAGAAACGAATAATACGCTTCGCTTTCCACCCGTATGGTCTCGTTGGCGCGGCCCATCCCCCTGCCCGCCAGGCGGTCCAGCAGCATCACAGCGGGTAAAACCGCCAGGCAAAACAGGGTAAGCTTCCAGCTGAGGAGAAAGCAGACGAGTAACCCGGCTCCCGCTAAAAGCCAGCAAAAAATGTAATCGGCCAGCTGTTCCTTCAGGAAATTCCCCAGCGCACTGACGTCGTCGAACAGCCGCATTTTGAGGTCGCTCGGCGGAAAGGCCTCGCGCTGCGGCGGATCCATGCGGATAATTTTCTTCCAAAGATCATGGCGCAGCCGGTAGACAAACCGGTTTTGTATCTGGTTGGAAGCGCGCTGGCTTGCCGTTTCCAGCGCGATACGGAGCAAAAACGCTCCGATCAGGCTTCCCCCCACAAGGAACAGCCCCTGCGCCTTCCCCTCCCACATAACGTGGTCGATCAAATAGGCGAATACCGCCGGTCCCACGAATTCCAGAGGGACCAGCAGCAGGCTGAACAGAATGAACGCTGCCGCAGGCCTCCGCAGGCCGCGGATATAGGGGCGGAATGTTTTTATCACCTGCCGCCTCACAGCGCTCCCTCCCTTTCGCCAAACAGCCGCCTGTACAGCGCAGAGCCCTCCCCGATTGTTTCGCGCGCGCAGTCAGCCTCGATTGTTCCATCCTCCAGCATGATGACCCGGCTGCAAAAATCCAGATTGGAGCGCCGGTGGGATATGGCCAGCACGGTCTGGCCTTCTTTGCAGAACAGTTCCTCCAGCACCTCGTGCTCGGTCCCTTCGTCGAGCGCGCCGGTGGCCTCGTCCAGAAGCAGGAGCTCTGCGTCCTTGAGCAGGGCGCGGGCAATTGCAAGCCGCTGCCGCTGCCCTCCGGATATCTGCACCCCGCCCCTTCCAAGGTGGGAGGAAAGCCCGTCGGGAAGCGCCCGAAGCATACCGCCGAGCCCCACCCGCTCACAGGCGGAAAGCATCTCCCGGTCGGTTCGCGGCGGGTTGCCGAGCTGAAGATTATACCGGATGGAATTTTCAAACAGGATGTGTTCCTGACCAACAACGGCAAAACGCCTGCGCAGGCTGCGGGGACGAAACGTTCTGATATCTGTTCCGTTGATGAGGATCTGCCCCTCATCCGGGTCATACAGGCGCTGGAGCAGCGCCAGCATGGTGGTTTTGCCCACGCCGCTGCGCGCCGCGATCCCCACCTTCTCCCCCGGCTCGATCCGGAAGGAAACCCGCTTCAGCACCGGTTTTCCATCGTACGCAAAGGAAACGTTCCGGAACTCGATCTGGCGTATGGTGCCGCATTCCGTTCCTTCCTCTTCCTCCTGCGGAAGGGAAAGGAGCTCCTCCACCCGCCTCACGCTCACCTTTCTCGTGAACCAGTCCACATAAATCCGGGTGATAAAGTTGGTTTTCCGGTGGAGAAGCGCAATGTATTCCATCACTGCCAGAAAGAGTCCCACGGTTATAATCTCACTGCGGATCAGAAAAAAGCACAGCGCATATACCGCCACCGTGATGCACAGGTTGCACAAATGGATGGATTTATTGACGGTAAAATCCACATTGCGCAGCTTTGTTTCCGCAAACAGGATCTGCTTCACATAGCGGAAAAGCTCCTTTCCCGCCCAGCGGTCGGCATACATAAGGCAGATGTCCCGGATATTTTTCAGAAATTCGAACGCCCTGGCAGAAAGTCGGCCGATGTTTTCCCGCAGGCCCGCGGAAATTTTTCCGGATACCCTGCCCGCCCCGCGTGCGATAAGAAGCGGGAGCAGCGCCCCCGCCAGCACGACGCCCGCGATGGCGGGATGTATCCCACACAGTGCAATGAGGATGCCGGCGCACAGGAGGATGGAATTAAAAAAATGGAATCCGTTGCGCTGCACGATGTTGATATATTCATCCGCGTCGCCGTCGATCCGACTCATCACGTCGCCCGTCTCGAGCCTTTGCAGCTCGCGTGCACGGGCATGGACCGCGCGGGCATATACCCGCCGCTTGACGGCAACCACAAATTTATTTTTGATCGCCTGCCACAGAAAGGCGTAGCAGATATTGGCGGCGCAGCTGATAACGAACAAAACCGCATACCGCAGCACATATTCCGCCATGGCGGAATAATCCCTGCCGTACAGCACCTCGTCGGTAAAGCGGAACAGCAAAAGAGGAAGTATCCACGCTGTAAAATAGGTAATCAGGATGCAAAGCTCTGAAAGAAGGAACAATCCCTTATGCTGTTTGGCAAACTCCCATACCGACCGAATTTCCTTCAATGCCTTCTCCGCCTATCCTTGCTCTTTTATTCCAAAAGCATATGTTATAGAGAAAAATATACCATACTTCGGCTTCTTTATCAATGGATGATTGGATTTACCTATCGTAATCTTCTGCTCTCGGCGAGGCTCGCAGGCGGCGGAAGCTTCGGACGCGCGAAGCTTCCTGCATTCCTCGCGGCGTGCTGCAATCGCCCATACAGCTTTATGCCTGCCGAAACAGATGCTGCTCCGGTTAAAAAAAACAGCCGGAAGGACGCGTCCTTCCGGCTGTTTTCCATTTTCCGATTATTTGAATTTGACTGCCGTGCCGTAGGTGATAACCTCAGCCGCGCCCTGCATCACTGCGGAGGACGCATAGCGGACGTTCACAATCCCATCCGCGCCGAGCGCCGCGGCTTCCTCCACCATCCGTTTGGTGGCGAGCGCGCGGGCGTCGTCCATCATCTGGGTATAGGCCTTGAGCTCGCCGCCCACCAGGGTCTTGAAGCTCTGCGTGATATCGCGCCCGATATTTTTGGTCTGGATGGTGCTTCCCTTCACGAGGCCGAGCGTTTCCAGTTCCTTGCCGCTGATGTAATCAGTATTTACTAAGATCATCCAACTCACCGCTCCTTATTTCTTTGATTCTCTCCACCAGAACAAAAACGGATACCCCGATCAGCGCGAGGCAGATCACCGCCCCGATCACCTTTCCGAAAATAGGCATCGGCATAATCAGGCACATGGCGAGGTAAAAGAGGAAGAAGAGCGAGAGTATCACCGTTACCACAACCGGCGCGATCAGTTTTCGTGCTTTCATATGGAGGCCTCCTTATCTGGCGTTGGTTTTATTGTATATCATGCCCGCCCTGATTACAAGCGTTATTCTGCGGATGTGCAGGCCCGTCCTCAAGTATCAAATGCGGAGAAAAATCCATATAGTGTAGTAGCCCCGGAAATACATACCTCCCGGGACCAAATCAAGCCTTCCGGCAAATGCCAAACATACAGAAAGGACAAATACACCATGGATGATAGTAATCAAATATACGCCCCGGCGCAGGCCGGAGCTTCGGATTCCGATATACCGCTGCAGGATATGGCTCCGGGCTTTCCCTTCTCGCCCGAAACGGGAGAACATTTCCCTGTGTTTCCCATCGCGCCCGAGTGGGGGTTCCCGGTTTCTCCCGGACCGGACATGGAAGCACCGGATGAAAACACCCCCGTTTTCCCCATCGCGCCCGAGCCGGGCGTTCCGGTCTATCCAGGGCCTGGCACAGGCACCGAAGACGGCGCGCTTCTTCCCGACCTCGGCTATGCGCGCATCCGCTTTCTCCACGCGGCGGCAAATTACCCCACGTTTTCGATCTCGGTCGGCTCGCGGGTATATGCGATGGATCTCGCGTATGGCACGCTTTCTGGGTATGAATATGTTCCCGAGGGCTTCCGGACGATCACCATCATGACCCGAAGCCTTCCCCGGCGGATCGTGTTCCGGCAGTCCTTTCCCTTTATCGAAAACGAGACGCTCACGCTGGCGATCGTCAACAGCCCGAACGGCATCGAGATCGTCCCGGTTTCAGACAACTGGTGCCGCACCTCTCCCACCCCCTTCTCCTGCTTCCGCATGGTGGGCCTTTCCTACAACAGCCCGCCCCTCGATCTCGTGCTCCAGGACGGGCGCGTCGTGTTCACAGACGTGCACTTCAAGGAAGTGACCCGGTCCAAACGGGTCCTTCCGCGGGAGTATGAATTTTTTCTCATTCCCACTCCCGCCACGCCCATGCCGCTCGAAGAAATCGAAACGCTCGATTCGGCCCCCCGCCCGGTAAGCGAAGGCTATATCCCCGGCTATGGGGATATCCCGCCCATTCTCACCTTCTCCGTGGATATCGCCCGCAATTCCATGGTTACGGTATACATCATCGGCGATTTTTCCGCCCCGCCCTATCTGCGCGCGCTGGTGGTGGAAAACACTTGACCCCGCAAAACCGCAGCAGGCCGGAATCAGGGCCCGCCGCGCCTTTAGCCGGCAGCCCGTGAGCGCCCCGCCGGGCGCGGTGCCGCCCAAAGCAAAACCGATACAGAAAGCAGATAACCCACTATGGATACTTTCCGTGAAAAAGCATCCATAGTGGGCCGTTGTTTTTTGGATACCGCAGATTTTGCATTGCCGGACTTCGTTGCCGCTCTGCAAAGGCCGCCCCTCCCCGGTTTTTCTGAGGGGCCTATTCTTCCTCCCGCTCCGGTTCCCGGCACTCCGCCGCCGGCAGGGGCGGCAGCTCGGCATAGCGGTTCTTCGCCGTATGGAGCGCCACGAGGAACACGATGGATATCACGAAGCTCGCGAGTATGCCTACAAGCACCAGCACGGGGATGAACAGAAAAACATACGATATCAGCTGGAACACCGCCATCAAAAGCCAGGCGGTCCAAAGGCTATGGCCGTTCAGATCGGTACGTCTGCGCTGCTCCGCCTCCTGTACGCCCTTCACCACAAGCCAGGCAAGGCAGAGGGAAACGATGGTGTAAAGAAAGCCGAGGGCAATCCCCAGCCCGCCGAGCTGATTCGTAACACCGAACAGGTCGAGAGCATAGGTGATCGCCGAATAGATCCCCGTGCCGACGGCAAAGGGGCGTGCCTGCGCAAACCGCGCGCTTTCCGGCTCCATTTCCCTGAGGCCCTGCACCAGAAGGATATATCCGATAAAATCGGGAATGAGGCCGATCGTGCTTTCTCCAATGTTAAAATTGAAATCCAGAAAAATCAGCAAAAAACCGATAAAAATGCTCCGCATTTTCTTCCCCTCCACAATAACCCCGTCCGCGGCTCCCTCCGGTACCAGGCTTTAAGAATCGAGCAGGGCGATGAGAGCCTGCTTCGTTTTCGCGCCCGAGGCAAAGGCGGCCTTTTCCCCGTTCTTCAGCAGGACGAAGGCGGGAAGGGTCATCACGCCGTACCGTTCGGCGAGTTCCGGCTCTTCCTCCGCGTTCACGCGAATCACAGCCGCACCCGTTTCCTCTGCGGCGGCGGCTACCACCGGCTCCATCATCCTGCACACGCCGCACCACGGCGCCCAGAAATCGAGAAGCACGGTTCCCTGCCGCAGCCTCTCCTCCCGGTTTTCTTTGTTACATTCTATTACCGGCATAAAAAAGCCTCCTTTTGGCAATGGGAGCCGAATCCACACCGGATCCCGTTTTTTATGGCAAAATCACATTCGGCTGGCGCTTCTTGAGCTCCGGCAGAAAGGCCTTCACTTCGCCGGGGGAAAGGGCCCTTTTCCGCAGGCGCATTTCGTCCTCGGCACAGTAGCTTTCCGGCATGCGGAAAAAGTTCAGCCGGTAGCGCGGCAAAGGCGGCAGCGCGGCGGCGAGGGAAAGCAGCTCCGGGAGGGTAAACCCCGGGTAAAGGGTGGTGCGCGCCTCGTATTCGACCCCGCTTTCCTGCAGGATCCGAAGAGTCTGCCGCGCCTTTTCGAAGCCGTCCGCACAGGCGCACACGCTACCGTAATCCTCTTCCGGCGCCTTCCAGTCCACCGCGCAGTAATCGAGAAGCCCTTCCGTGCACAACCGGTATATCACCTCCGGCCGCCGGCCGTTGGTATCGAGCTTTACCTTGTACCCCATATCCCGCAGCAGCTTCAGAAAGCCCGCGAGATCGGGCTGGAGAGTGGGTTCTCCCCCGCTCACCACCACGCCCTCCAAAAGGCCGCGGCGCTTTTCGAGGAAGGAATGCACCTCCGCTGCCGGAAGATCTTCTCCTGGCATGAGAAGCTCGCGGTTGTGGCAGTAAAAGCAGTTCATATCACACCCGCGGGTGAAAAGCACGCAGGCGAGCGTTCCGGGAAAATCGATGGTGCTCGTGCGCTGGATTCCCGCGATGTTCATACGGCCAGCTCGTCCTTTTTGATGGCATACTTCCTGCGCTGGCGGTATTCCTCCTGCTTGCCCTTATGGTAATTCTGCACCGGGCGCAGGTAACCGACCACGCGGCTCCACACTTCCGTCTGTGCGCCGCAGTCGGGGCATTCGTACACTTCGCCGTTCAGGTACCCGTGCTCCGGGCAGACCGAGAAGGTCGGGGTGAGCGAAACGTAAGGCAGGCGGTAGTTGTGGAACACCTTGCGAAGAAGCGTCTTCGCCACTTCGATATCATGGATCTGCTCGCCCAGATACAGGTGCAGCACGGTGCCGCCGGTGTATTTGCACTGCAGGTCGTCCTGCAGGTCGAGGGTTTCGAAGATATCGTCGGTAAAGCCGACGGGAAGCTGGGAGGAATTCGTATAATAGGGCGCGTTTTCCCCCGCCGTGATAATTTCCGGATACTTTTCCTTATCGAGCCTCGCGAGGCTGTAGCTCGTGCCCTCGGCCGGGGTTGCCTCGAGGTTGTATACATGCCCCGTTTCCTGTTGGAACTCGGTGATGATACCGCGCATGTAATCGAGCACATCGTTCGCGAACCTCTGGCCCTCGGGGGTGGTGAGATCCTTGCCGAGGAAGTTGAGGCAGGCCTCGTTCATGCCGATGAGGCCGATGGTGTTGAAATGGTTAAACCAGTAGCTTCCGGTGCGCTGCTTCACATTTTTGAGGTAACCGGCAGAATAGGGATACATGCCCCGCTCGGTCTGCTCCTCGATGGTCTTGCGCTTGATTTCGAGGCTGTTTTTTGCGATCTGCATCATCTTCCAGAGGCGCCCCCTGAATTCGGATTCGCTGCGGGCGAGGAAGGCGATGCGCGGCAGGTTGATGGTAACGACGCCGATGGAGCCGGTAAGCGGGTTGGAGCCGAAGAGCCCCCCTCCGCGCTTGCGCAGCTCGCTCGTATCGAGCCGCAGGCGGCAGCACATGGAGAGCGCGTCCTCCGGCGAAAGGTCGGAGTTCACGTAGTTTGAAAAATACGGGATGCCGTATTTGCAGGTGATCTCCATAAATTTATCCACGACCGGGCTGTTCCAGTCGAAATCCTTCGTGACGTTGATGGTCGGGATAGGGAAGGTGAACACGCGTCCTTTTTTATCGCCCTCCATCATCACATCGCAGAATGCCTTGTTGAGCATATCCATTTCCGCCTGGAAATCGCCGTAGGTCTCTTCCTTCATCTCGCCGCCGATGATCACGTTCTGGTCCTTCAGGGTATGCGGCACCACGATATCAAACGTGAGGTTCGAGAAGGGGCACTGGAATCCGACGCGGGTGGGCACGTTGAGATTGAAGATGAATTCCTGAAGCGCCTGCTTGACCGTCTGGTAATCGAGGTTATCGTACCGGATGAAGGGAGCGCAGTAGGTATCGAAGGAAGACCATGCCTGTGCGCCGGCGGTTTCGCCCTGGGTGGTAAAGGTGGAATTGACGATCTGGCCGAGGAACGCGCGCAGATGCTTTGCGGGCTTGGATTCCACCTTGCCCGGCACGCCGCCGAAGCCCTGCATGAGGAGCTGCTTCAGATCCCATCCCGCGCAGTAGGGCCCAAAGAAGCCGAGGTCGTGCAGATGGATATCGCCTGAAAGGTGGGCGTTCCGGATTTCTTCCGGATACACCTCATGCAGCCAGTATTGCTTCGTGAAGGTCTCGCGGATGTAATTGTTCATACCGTTGATGGACTTCTGCGCATTGGCGTTTTCCTTGATGCGCCAGTCCATATCGCCCATGTAGTTCGAGAACATCTCAATGGTCGCGCCGATGAGGGCGTTGGATTCGCGCGCGCTGCGCCTTTTCTCGCGGTAAAGGATGAAGGCCTTAGCGGTGCGGGCGTGCCCGTTTTCGATCAGGACCTTTTCCACGAGGTCCTGAATGGCTTCCACATCGGCCACCGTGCCGTCCAGCTTGCCGGCGGCGAACTGGACGACCTGCCGGCTCAGGTCTTCGGCTTTTTCCCAGTCGTCCCCGCCCACGGCGGTGGCGGCGCGGAAGATGGCCCACGTGATTTTTTCCTGATGAAACGGTACGACCTCGCCGTTTCTCTTGCGGATGCTCTCGATCATTTTCTATCGTCTCCCTCCATATTTTGTGTCCCGGAGGACTTGATTTCGAAAATCATAATACAATATCTTGTGATTCAAGTCAATAGCCATCACAACATCTTATGATATCAAACAAAAAAACCCGCAAACGCCGCTGCTTCAGGCGTTCCACGGGTTTTCCACATATTATTCTCTTTTGGAACAAAACCCGGCAGCCCTTCTCTCAGGCGGGCCGGACGTCTGTCGTCCTTTTTTCCAAAAACACGAACAAACTTTATGCGTTTTATTTGGAGGATTTGACCACATAAAAGCTTACAGAACCTTATTTACATTGTACATTGAGGTCAGAACCAGCCAGTTCTGGGGAAAGAAGGTTCCGATGTTCCAGTAGCTGACTCCGGCGAGGTCATATTCCTCCACGAGCCGCAGCCTCGCCTCCGTGCTGCGTGCGTCCTCAAACCAGACCACATGCTGTCTCCCGTCCTCGTCGGTATAGTAAAAGAAGGGCGACTGCGACTGCTCATCGAACCGGATCTCGGCGTTATGCTCCACCGCGAGATTCACGGCGGCGGTATTCGAAAGGGAGCGCGCAGGCGTGCCCTGTTCATAGGGAAGCGTCCAGTCGTAGCCGTAATTGGGCACGCCCATCAGGATTTTTCGGGAGGGGATCACGGATACCGCATAATCGAGCACGCGCTTTACCTGGTCGATAGGCGCCACCGCCTGCGGGGGCCCGTAGGTATATCCCCATTCATACGTCATAATGATCACGTAATCGGCCGTAGCCCCGTGGAAGGCATAGTCGTGCCCTTCGTAAAGGAGCCCCGGCTGGGTCCCGCTCACCTTGGGCGCCACCGCCGTAGTAACGAGATACCCGAGCGGGTGGAGGGCCTCCGTCGCGCTCTGGATGAATTGATTGTAAAGCTCCCGGTCACCCCGGTAGATGTATTCAAAGTCGATATTGAGGCCAAAATACCCCTTGTTTTCCAGCTGCGCCACCACTTCGCGGAAGAGCGTTTCCTGTGCCCGCAGATCGGTGAAGATCGCGTGAGCAAGGTCGCTGTCGAAGCTGCCCTCTTCGTTGATGTTGGTGATGGTGAGCAGCGGGGCCACCCGTTCCCCGCGCGCGGCCCTCACAAGCGGCATATCGTCGATGGGGCGCAGGGTGCCGTCCTCCTGCACCTGATGGCTGAAGGGGCTCAGATATGTGAGATACGGCAGGGTGTTCCGGAGCGCCGTACCTTTGATCTGGGGGAATGCATAGCCGTTCACATCGATGGTTCGTTTGATCCGCCGCCCTCCGCGGATGCGCAGCACCTGGCCCGGCTGCAGCCGCTCGGGGTTCACCCCGGGATTTGCTTCTATGACCGCCTGCGGCGTCGCTTCGAACGCCCGCGCGATGGATGTAATGGTATCGCCCGGCTGGACGGTGTAAAAAACGTCTCCCGTCATGAGCACGAGCGTCTGCCCCGGCACGAGGCTGTCGGGATACCGGAGCGCGTTGTCTCTGGCGACCTTCGCAGGGGAGATCTCATACCGCCGCCCGATGGAAAACAGCGTATCGCCCGGCTTCACCGTGTATATAATCAAATTGACCGGCCCCTTTCCTGGGTAAAAGTAACGGGGCGGCGAACGGCGCTATAGAGCCTTTTGGAAAGCCGCCCGATCCCGCCCGTCTTCAGTATATGTGCCCGGGGCCGCGGGCGATACAAAAAGGCATCTCCAAAAAAAGGCGGTGCGATAAGAAACCATTTTGCAGGAACAGCCCGCGGCCGCCCGTGGCTGGCCTCTCCCCGCCCTGTGGATTTTCTTCATGTACCGTTCCGGAAAAAGGCTTCTTTTATACTTGACCGGATGCCCTCACCAGCTCGCGCGAAACCGCGGCAACCGCCGGGAAGGGGCAACATTGGGAGGGTTTGCCTGATGGAACCGAGCCGTATAGCAATCGCTGCAGAAAAGCATAAACATGGATATAACTGCTGCCAGGCAGTCGTCTGCACCTACTGCGACCTGCTGGGCATGGATGAGGAAACCGCCTTCCGGTCCTCAGAGGCATACGGCCTCGGCATCGCCGGAATGATGGATACCTGCGGGAGCGTGTGCGGCATGATGATGCTAGCCGGCCTCCAAAACAGCGACGGCAATCTGCAAGCCCCCATGAGCAAACGCAAAACATATCAGCTCGGCCGTTCCATGGCTGAACTCTTCCGCGAAAAGAATACCACCGTGCTCTGCCGCGAGCTCCGCAAAAACGGAGGAAAGCTCCGCAGCTGCACCGGCTGCGTGATCGACTGCGCCCGGATCGTGGAAGAATCCCTCTTTCCCGGCCGCTTCGAGCCGTACAGCGGCCCGGAAGATTAAAGCTTCGCATTGCAGCGGAAAGCCTTAGCCGGCTCCAGGGCGAGGCGGCTTTCCGCTGAAAGGGCTTTCGCACTACCCCGGAAAACGTCCCTGCATGGCACGAATTATAAAGCGCTTTCCGCAGCGCAAAACAGAGTTACCCTCCTGTTGAATTCAAAAAATGCAAAAAGAAAGCCCGTGGCAGTTTTTCCGGCCGCCACGGGCTTTCTCAACATTTGAATGCAAATCAAACAGAAAAGTTTTCTTCCCCCTGCTCCCGCTTTTCGCAGGGGGTTTTATGCCTTGTTTTCAGGCTTCCGGAATCCGGATTTTTT
>CAUBKG010000029.1 GCA_958436475.1 uncultured Clostridia bacterium | reverse complement strand
AAAAAGCACAAAGAAGAAAAGAAAAAAGAATAACAAAGAACCTCTGGGCCCCGGCCCAGAGGTTCTTTCTGTCTGTTTTATTCTGCCTTGCGGTTTTTCTTCAATTTGTTCGCCTTGATGACCTTCAGGCGGGAGAATTCCTCGCGGTCCTTTTCATCGAGCGAAAGCGTGATGTATTTCACGGTTTCGGTGAAGCGGGGGATGATGATGTTGCGCAGGGCGTTGGCCCGCTTCTGCGTTTTTTTAATGGCGTTTGCCAGGCGGTAAACGCAGTTTTCCACCTCCGCGAGGCGCGCGGTCAGCCGCTTTACCTTATCGAATTTAATATAGGCTTCGTCCAGCGGGGCGCTCGTATCGCCAAAGCCGTAATGGAGCTGCGGCAGATCCGTTTCCAGAAACACGGTGGGGATCGCCACGCCCATAACGCTCCGGTATTCGATGCGCACATTGTTTTCCACCGGCACGGTTTCCGCGATATCCCCGCACACACCGAGCGTCAGGTTGGCCCGCTGCAGCGCGAGATAGGCTTCGGAATAGGTGCTGTCGATCTGGGACTGGATGGCGTTCGCCTCGTCGATCAGCTGCATCATTTCGCGGATGAGGATATTCCGTTTGCGGTCGAGCAAATCAAAGCCCATTTTCGCAAGGTCGAGCGACTTTTTGGTGGCAATGAGATTCCCCTTGGTCGGAAAGACCTGCTGACTCATGGCGATCCACTCCTTTGAAAAATTTGCGGGAAAGAGAGCTTATGCGCTCGCCTGCGCGGGCTTATAATACTGATCCAGCGTTTCGTCGTCCACACGGTCGAGCTCCTCGCGCGGCAGCAGCCCTAACAGCTGCCAGCCGAGGTCGAGCGTCTGCTCGATGGTGCGGTTTTCCGCCGGGCCCTGGTTCAAAAATTTGTCTTCGAACTGCTTGCCGAATTCCATATAGAGCTTATCGGTGGGCGAAAGCTCATCCTCACCGATTACGGAGGCGAGGGCGCGGGCGTCCTGCACCTTGGCATAAGCTGCAAAGAGCTGATTGGAAACGGCCGAATGGTCGGCACGGGTGTAGCCTTCGCCGATACCGTCTTTCATCAGGCGGGAGAGGGAGGGCAGGATGCTCACCGGCGGATACACGCCCATAGAATCGAGCCCGCGGTCGAGCACGATCTGGCCTTCGGTGATGTATCCCGTGAGGTCGGGCACCGGGTGGGTGATATCATCGTTCGGCATGGTGAGAATGGGAATCTGGGTCACCGAGCCGTTCTTGCCCTTTACGATGCCCGCGCGCTCGTATAGGCTCGCGAGGTCGGAGTAAAGGTAGCCGGGGTAGCCCTTGCGGCCGGGAATCTCACCCTTCGAAGAGCTGAATTCGCGGCAGGCCTCGGCATAGGAGGTCATATCGGTCATAACCACAAGGATGTGCATGTTTTGTTCGAAGGCGAGATATTCCGCGGCGGTCAGCGCGCAGCGGGGGGTGAGGATTCGTTCGATGATCGGGTCGTTCGAAAGGTTGTTGAACATCACTACGCGCTGCAGCGCGCCCGATTCCTCGAAGGAACGGCGGAAGTAATCGGCCACGTCGTTGGTCACACCCATGGCGGCGAATACGATGGCGAATTTTACGCCTTCCTCCTCCGCGATCTTCGCCTGGCGGACGATCTGCACCGCCAGCTCGTTGTGCTTCATGCCCGAGCCGGAGAAAATGGGGAGCTTCTGCCCGCGGATGAGGGTGGCGAGAGCGTCGATGGAGGAAATGCCGATGTTGATATAGTTGCGGGGGTACACGCGCGAGACGGGATTGATGGGGCTGCCGTTAACGTCCATATACTTCTCGGGGAAGATTTCGCCCAGGCCGTCGATCGGCTCGCCCGCGCCGTTGAAAATCCGGCCGAGGATTTCGGGCGAGAGCGGGAGCTCCATCGGATGGCCCCGCAGGATGGTATTGGTATTGGTAAGCGAAAGGGCGCGGGTCCCCTCGAACACCTGAACAACGATGCGGCTGCCGTCTATCTGCACGATACGGCCGGTACGCTCGGCGCCGCCGTTCAGGCGAAGGGTGACCATTTCCTCATAGGAGGGGCTGTCGATCCCATCCAGCACGACGAGCGGGCCGTTGATTTCCTTTACGCCGGCATATTCTATTACCATAAAGTAAGCCTCCCGGAAACAGCGCGGGAAATGTGCGCCGTTATTTATTGCTGAAATCCTCCAGCGCGGAATCAATGTCCCGAATGTAATCGTCCAGCTTCTCGAGGTGGTCGTTCGGGACGTCGTATTTCATCTTTACGATCCGGTCGAAAAGTCCCAGCTCCATCACCTGCGAAATGGGGATGTTCTGGGAAATGAGGTGGCGCAGGCGGTCATAGAGATACAGGATGACCTTCATCATGCGGAGCTGCTTTTCGAGCGGGACATAGGTATCGTCCTTATGATAGGCGTTCTGCTGCAAAAAACCAATACGGATGACCTTGGCCGTTTCGATGACCAGCTTCTGGTCGTCGGGCAGAACGTCTGAACCGATGAGCTTGACGATCTCCATCAGGTTGCTTTCCTCCTGCAGCAGAGCGGAAATGCGGCCGCGGCACTGGAGGAATTCATGGCCCAGATGCTCGTTGTACCAGCGGGAGAGATCGCCGATATATTCGCTGTAACTGGTTGTCCAGTTGATGGCGGGATAATGGCGGGAATAGGCAAGGGACTTATCGAGCGCCCAGAAGCAGCGGGTAAAGCGTTTGGTATTCTGGGTGACGGGTTCGGAAAAATCGGATCCCTGCGGGGATACGGCGCCGATTACGGTGATGGAGCCATCCGCTCCCGAAAGGGACTCCACATACCCCGCGCGCTCGTAGAACTCCGAAAGGCGGGAGGGCAGGTAAGCCGGGAAGCCTTCTTCGGCCGGCATTTCCTCGAGACGGCCGGAAATCTCGCGCAGGGCCTCGGCCCAGCGGGAGGTGGAATCGGCCATCATGGCGACGTGATACCCCATATCGCGGTAATATTCCGCGAGGGTGATGCCCGTGTAAATGGAGGCTTCCCGCGCGGCGACCGGCATGTTGGAGGTGTTGGCGATCAGCACGGTGCGGTCGGTGAGGGCCTTGCCCGATTTCGGGTCGATCAGCTCGCTGAATTCTTCGAGGACCTGCGTCATCTCGTTTCCGCGCTCGCCGCAGCCCACGTAAATGATGATATCGGCATCGCACCATTTCGCCAGCTGGTGCTGGGTCATGGTTTTCCCTGTGCCGAAGCCGCCGGGAATGGCGGCGGTGCCGCCCTTCGAGAGGGGGAAAAGGGTATCGATCACGCGCTGGCCGGTGATGAGGGGCACGGTGGGCGGCAGGCGCTTTTTCACGGGCCGGGGGATACGGATCGGCCAGCGCTGGCAGAGGGTGAGGATATGGCGGACGCCGTCTTCCGTTTCCAGCTCCGCGATTTTATCGTTGATATGATAGGAACCGTTCGGCGCGGCGTATACGACCCGGCCGCAGAGGTCCGGCGGAACGAGGCATTTGTGTGTGATGAGGCTCGTTTCCGGGCAGGTGGCGTACACCTCGCCGCCGGAGAGGAGATCCCCCTCCCGGACACAGACGGTCACGTCCCACCCGCGGTCGGTATCGAGCGAATCCACGCTGCATCCGCGGTCGATAAACGCGCCGGAGGCTTCTTCGATTTTTTTTAAGGGGCGTTCGATCCCGTCGAAAATATTTTTAATGATACCGGGGCCGAGCGTCACGCTCATCGGCGTGCCGGTGGTGTGGACCGGTTCGCCTGGGCGCAGGCCGGTGGTCACTTCGTATACCTGAATGGTGGTGAAGCCGTCGGTTATGCCGATGACCTCGCCGATCAGGCGGTCGTTTCCCACATAGACCATTTCCTGCATGGAAAAATCCGTGGCGTTTTTTACGGTGACCACCGGGCCGTTGATGCCGTATATCACATTTTGTGCCAATATAATCACCTCAATTTGAAGTTCGGGCGGGAAAAGCTCAGGCGATGTACAGGCCGGAATTCTGGCGGAACCAGGCGCGCTGCTCCGCAAGGCTTCTATCCAGCGTGTAGTCGGCCGATTTGCCGAGCGAGGGCGCGCAAACAACCGCGCCGCCGAGCTTTATGCCGCCGTCGCACTTGACTTCGCATCCGGCGGGGAATTTAGCCGCGATTTCTTCTTTGAGCGCTTCGTCCTCCGGGCGGATGGAAACTGCCACGGGAACACGGCCGAAGAGGCGGGCGGCGTCTTCCAGATAGCCGAACAGGGCGGCCTTATATTCCGGGGACCTCGAAAAGGCCAGCAGCCTTTCCCTTGCCAGCCCGAACACCTTTTCCGTAATCTCCTCCCGCTTCTGAAGCAGGCTGCGCTTTGCGGAAAGCTCCTTGGTAGAAAGCTCGCGGCTGATTTTCAGGCGGGTTTCTTCAATTTCATGCTGAATGAGGGCATAAGCCTCGCGCAGGGCTTCGCTTTCCGCCTTTTTGATTTCTTCCTGCTTGAAGGCCTCTGTTTCGCGCTCGAGCGCTTCGCGGCGGCTTTCCGCATCCTTATGGATGGCATCGAGAAACTTGGATATTTTTTCATTCTGCTGCGGCATGTATAATCACCTCAAATCTTCAGGCCGATGGCTTCCCGGACATACCGGGTGATGGAATCCTTGCTCCGACCGGAGCCGTGGCGGTCGGGGATTTCTACGATCAGCGGCTGGTTCCGGTTGAGCTTCAGATCGTAAACGAGGTCGGGGCAGAGGGAAACGAGGCGCTCCGTCATTAAAACGATGCCGATCTCCGGATCGTCCATCGCCGTTTGGAGCGCGCGGTTCACCTCTTCCGTTTCGTGCACGACGACGCCTTCGATTCCCGCGAGGCGCATGCCGGCGGCCGTATCGATATTATCGCTGATGAGATAGAATTTCATAAGGGGTCATCCCTTCCCGAAAATCGGTTTTTACTTTACGTGGGTCAGGATCAGAACGGAGATAACCACGCCATAGAGCGCGATGGCTTCGCCGAGGGCTACGAAGATGAGGGACTTACCGAACACCTTCGGGTCTTCCGCGGTAGCGCCGATGGCGGCCGGAGCGCCCGCGGCAACGGCAATACCGCCGCCGATGCCCGCAAGGCCGGTAACGAGAGCCGCGGCGATCATGCCGAGGCCGTTTCCGAGCCCGTCGCTGCCGGTTTCTGCGCCCGCGGTTTCGCTGGCGGTGGTTTGGGGCTCGTTTGCCGCTGCGTCGTCGTCCGCCGTGGCGGCGCTGACGCCTGCGGTAAGAGCCATGGCGAGGGTGAAGATGAGAGCGAGGGAAACGAAATGGGTAAGCATACCTTTGCGCATGCCGCCGTTTTTGGCGGCCTTGATTCCAAGATAGATAGAAGCGGCAATGGCGAGAACCGGTAAAGCGAGCAATACAAATTTCATAAGTAAAACCTCCAGAAATCATTTCTTATTTTCACGGCCGTAGCCATTGAAAACGTTAGTGTTATTTTTCCTTTGTCAGGTCGATGGGCTCGAAGGGGCGGCCGCTGCCTGCAAAGAAGCGGCTGAACATCTCATAGAATTCGAGCCTCAGTGCCTGGATGCTGACGAGCAGCGCCTCGAGCGCCATCACGAAGAGGTTGCCGAGGATAATAACGATCACCGAAACCGCCGGAGGGGTGAGCTCCGCCAGCTGGAACACCACCATCATCATGCCCGTGTGCACGAGCACGAACGCGCCGATGCGCAGGAAGGAGATCGTGTTGCTGATGTAGCTTAAAATATATTCAAACACTTCGAAGAAGTTCTGCATGATGTAATCGCTCCAGCGGCCGGGCCTCCAGTGAGAGTCCCCCTTGAGGCGGTTGCCGAGGAATTCCTTGAAAAACATCAGCACGAGCGGGAGGGCGATGCACAGGACAATGGTGAAGACGTTATAGATATTGACATGCAGCATCAAAAGCAGGATGAGCCCGAACACGGTGGAGCCGTAAAACAGGAACCCGGCCGCACCGTTGGGGCTGAAGAGGGCATTTTCCCAGTCTTTCCGCCTGAGGCAGGAAAAAATATTGATGAGCATGGCTGCGAGGATGAGCACCACGCCGATGCCGATGGCGGCATAGATGATATACATGATCATGTTCGGATCCAGCACTTCAATAGGCTTTTCCTCAAAGCCCACGAGGCGGTAGAGCGGGTCCAGCACATGCTCAAAGCCGAACACGGAGCCGAATACCACGCCGAAGAGGGCAGAGGAAATGCCGCACCGCACGAGGATGGGCCCAAGCTGCATCTTTTTGAGCTTCCACATGAGCCAGCCGATGAGCGCGAGGAGCAGGCCCTGACCCACGTCTGCAAACATGATGCCGAAAATAACCGTGTAGGTGATGCCGACGAAGAGGGTTGGATCCACCTCGTTGTAGGCCGGCACGCCGAACATATCCACGTAAAACTCATAGGGCTTCGAAAAGCGGCTGTTTTTGAGCTTGGTGGGGGTAACGACCTTCTGCGAGGAATCGGGGTTCTCCACCTCGTATTCGATCTCGTCGATCTCCGAAAGGCGTTTTTCAAAATCCTTTGCCCTGTTTGCCGGGATAAAGCCGGTATACATGAAGGTATCGTTATATTTCGCCGCGTATTTGCGGAGCTCGAATTTCGTGTTGAGCAGGTCGAGGTAAGTATATACCTTATAAGAATAATCCAGCTCCTTTTCCCAGTAGGCGGAGATGCTGTCGTCCAGCTCCTTCAGCTCGGCTTTTTCCTTTTCCACCCGCTGCTGGAGCTCGGTCGATGCTTCTTCGGGGGTGCCGACCGCGTCCGGGATGCGCAGGCGTTCGAAATAGAGGCTTGCGAAGATACGGTCCACATCCACGATTTTATCTGCAGGGGAAACATACATGCCCCAGTAATAGAAGCGGTCGCTCGAACAGGGGAAGAAGAGCACATACGGATTATCGTGATATTGCTGGAGGCGCTCAAAGCTTTCCGCCGGGATGCGCCCGAAGCGCACCTTGATAAATTTGGAGCCAAACACTTCATTGAGGCGGATATCCAGCCCGAAAAAGTGGCTGAACTGCTCGATGGCATGCTTGGCCTGCTCAATGGACTGCAAAAGCTCGCCGCGTTTTTCCTGCAGGGAACCCACGCGGTCAATCAGCTGCATGATATACTGATTGATCTGCGGGCGGGTCATTTCGAACCCGTCGATATTCACCCGCGCAGGCGCATGGTTGGAAGCGGTCAGAATATCGGTCAGCTTCTGGAGGCTGGCGGCATAGGGGTTCTCTTCATTGAGGGAGGTAAATCCCTTGACGTTCTGCAGGTAATTCATAGCGGGCTCCGGCTGGAAGTACCCGCATTTGCAGCAGACGTCGATTACGTCGTCCAGCTTCTCGAGGCGGCCGACCTTGTTCACCACTTTGATTTTTTCAACAGCCAATCGTAGTCACCTCCAAGTTACTAATTCACACCGATGAGAAGGGGCTTTATTTCGTCGGCCGGGACGCCGTAGCGCACGCCTTCGATCATGGTAACGATATTGTCGACCTCCGTTTTGGCGAGATGGATATAGGTGTAGATCGCCACGGTGGGATGATTGGAAAAACGGAAGCTGTGCCGGAACAGGTTATAGCGGATGCGGACGATGCAGTCCGGCAGGGAATCGGAATCGCATTTTTGGATTTCACGGCGGTAGGGGGTAGTTTTGAAGACCCGGAAGACCTCCGCCCCCGAGGAAGCGGCGAGCATCTGCTCGATATCGTCCGCCTTGATGCGGCCCGCGTACTCGAAGAGGTAGGGGCGTATTTTATCGGCGGGCGCGTGGAAATATTCCTTCATGCGGTAAATGCGGCCGACATTGTCGAGCTCGATGTACGCATCGATCAGCGCGGTGATTTCCGCCGCGGCGCCGGGGTCCCGGGCGGCCAGAACATGAGCGCGCCGGTAAAGATATGTGTAAAGCGCGTGCTCGATATCGGTATACGAGATGTTCTTTTCTCCAACGAGAGGGGAGAGCACCGCGTAAAAGGGCGTGTGCTCCAGTGCGCGCAGTGCATCGGCAAGGGAACGCGCGCCCGAGAGGAGGGTGAGGTCCACCCGGCCGTGCTCTTCGATATACGGCTGCATGGCGAAGATGAATTCTTCGGGCTTTCCGGCGTCGTAATACCGGATAAAGGTGAGAATCTGCGCGATCTCGCCCTGCAGGATAAGGTATTCGTAAAAGGGCTCGCCCACCGAATGCTCAAACGAGCACAGCTTTTCAGACTCCCGGAAAAGGTACCTCCTGAGAAGCGATTCCAGATGACCGCGGTGGACGTTGCCGTCTTTGGTATCGGTGAGGGCCTCTGCATAGCGCGTATGGGATTTTAAAAAAGACGCAATATCCGGAACGGACTGGCAAGCGAGCAAATCCCGGTAGTTTTCCGGGGTAAGCCTGCGCCCGTATTTGGAATGCGCCTTTGCATAGATTGCATTTGCTGCCGGAGCAGTTTTGCTCATAGGAACCACCTGCTTTTCTTAACGGCGTTGGAAATCAGGAGAGACGCGTGCCGGTTACCCGTTCGGTCAGGTCTCCCACCCACCGGGCGGAGTTTTCCTCGTATGCCCGTTCGAGCCGGCGGATGGAGTCTTCCGTTTTTTTCTGGATGGCCGCCCATTCGCGGTCGGCTTCCTCCTGCTCCTTACGGCTGTTCTCCGCGGCACGTTTCCGGGCGCGCGCGAGGTAGTCTTCCTTCAGCTCGTTTTTCATCTCACTGACTTTCTGTTCCGCTTCCCGTCTGACCTTTTCCGCTTCCTCAGTGAGCTCCTGCTCCATATGGTCGAGCTCAAGGATCCGTTTGATCATATCCTCCACGGTACAACAACTCCTTTCGCAGCCCGCTCGTTAAACAGGGCGGTTCTACGTGAATGTTCCCCCGCGTAAAAGCGGAGGAACACGTGTGCGGTATTTTCCTAATGGTAGCACTCGCAAATTCAAAAAACAACCGTCAAAATATATAAATTTACCCCCGCTTTACGGCATAACTTTTCGGTTCCCGTGCCGCACGGAAGAAAGGGGCGAACGGTCAGTTTTTCAGGCTTTGGATGGGGGCGGGAATCCGCCCGCCGCGCTGTATGAATTTCAGCGGGGAAGCGGTGTTCACCTTCATGACCGGGCCGCCGCCGAGTAGGCCGCCGAAGCTCAGCTCCTCGCCCACCTTTTTGCCGATCGCGGGGATCAGGCGGACCGCCGTGGTTTTGGAATTGACCATGCCGATGGCCGCTTCGTCCGCAATAATGGCGGAAAGCACCTCCGGCGGCGTATCCCCGGGAACATTGATCATATCGAGGCCCACCGAGCAGACCGACGTCATGGCTTCCAGCTTTTCGATGGTCAGGGTGCCGGCGCGCGCGGCGTCGATCATGCCGGCGTCCTCCGTAACGGGGATGAAGGCGCCCGAGAGGCCGCCCACATGGGAGGAAGCCATAACCCCGCCCTTTTTGACCGCGTCGTTGAGCATGGCGAGGGCGGCGGTGGTGCCGCAGGAGCCGCACGTCGAAAGGCCGATCTCTTCTAAGATATGCGCCACTGAATCGCCGATGGCGGGGGTGGGCGCGAGGGAAAGATCCACGATGCCGAAGGGTACATTCAAACGGCGGGAGGCTTCGCAGGCCACGAGCTGGCCCATGCGGGTGATTTTGAAGGCCGTCTTTTTGATGATATCGGCCACGCCCGCGAGGTCGCAATCGCCTGCGTTCGCAATGGCGGCGCGAACAACGCCGGGTCCGGAAACACCCACGTTGATAACGCAGTCTCCCTCGCCCACGCCGTGGAAGGCGCCCGCCATGAAGGGGTTATCCTCCGGGGCGTTGCAGAACACCACGAGCTTGGCCGCGCCGATGCACTGGCGGTCGGCGGTCAGCTTTGCCGTTTCGAGGATTTTTTCGCCCATCACGGCCACGGCGTCCATATTGATGCCGGCCTTGGTGGAGCCGATGTTGACGGAAGAGCAAATATGCTCCGTACGGGAAAGCGCCTCGGGGATGCTTTCGATGAGGGCGCGGTCCCCGGGGGCGAAGCCCTTCTGCACGAGGGCCGAATACCCGCCGATGAAGTTGACGCCCACCGCCGCCGCGGCCCGCTCAAGAGCCAAAGCGAATTTCACGGGGGAATCGTTCGGGCAGGCGCCCGAGAGCATGGCGATGGGGGTCACGGAAATGCGCTTATGGATGATGGGGATGCCGTACTGCCGTTCGATCTCCTCGCAGGTCGGCACGAGCCTTCCAGCGTATTTTGTGATTTTCCGGTATATGTTTTCACACGCCCGGTCGATGTCCGGGTCGATACAGTCGAGAAGGGAGATGCCCATGGTCACGGTGCGGATGTCGAGGTGCTCATCCTGGATCATGGTGATGGTTTCGAGAATATCATGTACGTTAATCATAATGGTGCTCCAATCGTATGAAAGGTGAGTCAGATCCGGTGCATGGAATTGAAGATATCCTCATGCATCACATGGATGGAAAGGCCGAGCTCTTCCCCGAGCTTCTTCATCGTTTCCGCAAATTCACCGAAGGGCAGGTTGGCCTTGGAGATGTCCGCCAGCATGATCATGCAGAACAGGTCCTGCAGAACAGACTGCGTCACCTCCGTTACATTGATATTGCAGGTGGTGCATGCCCCGGCAACCCGGGAGACGATGCCCACCATATCTTTTCCCACAACTGTGATAACCGCTCGCATAGAAAATGTTCCTCCTAAATCAGCCTTTTATTTTAATGGTATCGAGATCGCGGATTAGAGCCTCCGCCCGCATGTCCGAAGGCATCCGGAAGCCGCGGGGGGTAAGGTCTACGGGGCCGAGGGCCGAGGAATCGGGCGCGCAGCTTCGCTTGAACTGCGAGGCCGTAAAACGCCGGAGGAAAACCCGGAGGGTCTCCTTGATCATATCGGGCGAATAGCAGCCGCTGAAGGCGTTGAGCGCATAATAATATATTTTGGAAGGCGCGAGGCCATACCGGACGAAATAATACAAAAAGAAATCGTGCAATTCATAGGGGCCGAGGATTTCCTCTGTCTTCTGCGCGGGAGCCGCCCCGGCCGCAGGCAGCAGCTCGGGGGAAACGGGGGTATTGAGAATATCGGCGAGGATTTCGCTTTCTTTCGTAAAGTCATCCCCGGCCGCTAAAAATTCAATGATCCGGCGGGCGAGGGTTTTCGGGATACCCGCGTTGACGTTGAAGGAGGCGATCTGGTCTCCGCCGTAGGTGCAGAAGCCCAGAGCCGCTTCGGAAAGGTCTCCCGTGCCGGCAACCAGCGCGTTTTCGGTGTTGGCAAGGTCCAGCAGGATCTGGGTGCGTTCCCTCGCCTGCGCGTTTTCGTAGGTGACGTCGTGAACCGCCGGGTCGTGCCCGATATCTTCAAAATGCTGCAGCACGGATTTGGAAATGGAAATTTCCCGCAGCTGCGCCCCGAGGCCGACGATCAGCTTGAGCGCATTGTAATAGGTGCGGTCGGTGGTGCCGAAGCCCGGCATCGTGACCCCGAGGATATTGCTGCGGGGCAGCCCCAGCCGGTCCATGGCCCTGGCGCAGACGAGCAGTGCCAGCGTGGAATCGAGCCCGCCCGAAACGCCGATCACGAGATGCTTGCACCCGATGGCCCGCATGCGCCCTTCGAGCGCCGCCGCCTGCAGGGAAAAGTATTCCCGGAGTGCCCCCTCCCGCTGCGCGGGGTCTGCGGGGAGGAAGGGGTCCTTCTGCACGTCCCGCAGGATGCCCTTCTTTTCGGAAAGGGGCCTCTCTTCCGCTTCCTCGGAAAGGAAGGTGGGCACGCGCTTCACCGTGCGGATGATATCGAGGTCGATATCCGCCGTGATGTGGGTTCGGTCTTCGTCTGCCCGGCTGAGCAGCAGGCCGTTTTCATAAACCGCCGCAAAGGGGCGGTAGCATTGCGGAGCAAGGCTTTCGCCCCGCGCGCTGCCGCACAGCGCAACCGCGCAGCCCGTGCTTTCCGACCAGGCCTCCGCCGCCCGGAAAAAGCGCTCCGGCGCGCCGCAGGGGGCGGGCACATCGGAAAGGCAGATGAACAGGTCGCAGTCCGGCTCGCCGGCGAAAAGCGGGGCGGCGAGAGGGTCGCCCTGCCACACGCGGAAAGCGACCCTGCCGCACTGGAACCGGCCGCTGTCCGCAGCAGAAGCCCTCAGAATATCACCTTTATATAATACGATCCGCTCCGGCTCGCCTGTGCGGGGGGCGGAGGAGCTCAGCACCACGAGCGCGCCCGAATCGGCCGTATCCTCCGCGAGAAGGCGGAGAGCGTCTTCCGCTGCCGCGTGTATGGCGCCGTTTTTGGCCATATCTCCGGCGGAGAGGCCGCATAAAGCAGAGGGGGGGAGAATAATAATATCTGGCGAAAGCGGGAGCACTCCGCGCAGCGCCGTACGGATTCCGCGGAGGCTTGCCGCGGGTTCGCCGGGAGATATCTCCGGAGAAAGCACCGAGACCCTTACGAGGTTTGGGATCATCAGCCGGACACCTGCCTTAATCATAAATAATATATATCATAACACATTTGTGAACAATTTAACAGTTCGATTTCCCGGTAATTTGAAGAATTTTTTCTGTTCCAAACCGGGAAAGTATGGTATGATGATAAGAAACAGAGACAGCGCCGTTATCAGGGCGTTCACGGCGAGGGGGAAGCGTTTATGCCGTATAAAAACAAAATGGATATGCACATACATACCGACAATTCGCCCGACGGCGAGCACACCGCCATGCTGATGTGCGAATACGCCATGAACCAGGGGCTCCGGGCCATCGCCATCACCGACCACTGCGAGGTCGATCTGTATCATAAAGACCATTTCGACCGCTCCCTCCGGCAATCCCGGTTCGAGGCGATGAAGGGCCGCTCGGTGTACACCGGCTGCATGATCGTGCTTGCCGGCGTGGAGCTCGGCCAGCCCACGCACGACATCGCCCAGGCGAACGAGATCGTTTCGCGGTGCCCTCTCGATATCGTGCTCGCTTCGGTGCACAACCTTGAGGGCGAGCAGGACTTTTATTATCTCGATTACCGCGAGCGCGACCCCTACCCGCTGATGGAGCGGTATTTCGGGGAAGTGCTCGATACCGTGGAATGGGGCGGGTTCGATGTTTTGGCCCACCTCACCTACCCCACCCGCTATATCTGCGGGAGAGACGGGGTACCGCTCGACCTTACCCGGTTCGACGATGCGCTGGAGCACATCCTCCGCCGCCTCGCGGAGCAGGGCAAGGCGCTCGAAATCAACACCTCCGGCCTGCGGAAGGGCGCGGAGGAGACCATCCCGCCCGCGCGGTATGTGAAACGGTTCCGCGAGCTGGGCGGCGAATTCATCACCATCGGGTCGGACGCGCACGCCTGCGGGGACGTGGGGGCGAATGTGGAAGACGGCATGCGCATCGCGTTCGACGCGGGCTTCCGCCATATTGCCTTATATAACAAGCACCAGCCGTTTCTGATCGATATCGGCTGAGCAGCAAAGGAGACAGATTTATGGACAGACTGCTGAATTTACTCTACGAAAACGCGCGCCTTTCCAACGCACAGATCGCGGCCATGCTGAACGTGCCCGAGCGCGAGGTGGCAGACAAAATCAAAGAGCTGGAGGACGAGGGAATCATCCGTGGGTACAAGGCGCTCGTCAACTTTGAAAAGTGCGGGAACGAAAAGGTGACCGCCCTCATCGAAGTGAAGGTGACCCCCCAGCGCGACGCCGGCTTCGACGATATCGCCCGCCGCATTTTGCAGTTCGACGAGGTGGAGAGCATCTATCTGATGTCCGGCGGCTACGACCTCTGCCTCTTTATTTCCGGCCGTACCTTCAAGGACGTGGCCATTTTCGTGGCAAAGTGCTTAGCGCCGATCGAGGGCGTCAATTCCACCGCCACGCATTTTGTGCTTCGCAAGTATAAAGACATGGGCGTCGTCATGTGCGACTGCGAGGCGGACGACAGGGGGACTCTTTCGCTGTGATACCGTATGAATCCATTTTGAATTCCCGGGCGGCGGGCCTCAAGCCCTCCGGGATCCGGCGGTATTTCGATATTGCCGAGCAGATGGAGGGAGTCATTTCCCTCGGCGTCGGCGAGCCGGATTTCCAAACGCCCTGGCACATCCGGGAGGCGGGCATCCGCTCCCTGGAGCTGGGAAAAACCAGATACACTTCGAACGCCGGGCTCATGCAGCTGCGCCGGGAGATCGCCGCGGCCATGCAGCGCAAGCTGGGCCTTTCTTATGAAAGCGGGTCGGAGGTGCTCGTCACCGTTGGGGGGAGCGAGGCGATCGACGCCTGCATGCGCTCCCTTCTCGAGCCGGGAGACGAGGTGCTCATCCCCGAGCCCTCCTTCGTGTGCTATACCCCCCTCACCGAGCTCGCGGGCGGCGTGCCCGTACCCATCCCCACCAAAGCGGAACATAATTTTCGCCTCACGGCGGACGAGCTCCGGGCGCACATCACCCCGAAGACCAAGCTGCTGGTGCTGCCTTACCCCAACAACCCCACCGGCGGGGTCATGCGCCGCGAGCATCTGGAAGAGATCGCGGCGGTCCTGCGGGGGACAAGCATCGTCGTGCTGTCCGACGAAATCTATTCGGAGCTGACTTACGGCGACCTCCCGCATGCTTCCATCGCGCAGCTGGAGGGCATGCAGGAGCGCACGGTGCTCGTGAGCGGCTTTTCCAAGAGCTATTCCATGACCGGCTGGCGCTTAGGCTATGCCTGCGGGCCGGCACCTATTATCAAGCTCATGACGAAGATCCACCAGTTCGGCATTATGAGCGCCCCCACCACCGCGCAGTATGCGGCGGTCGAAGCGCTCCGGGCGGGCGACGCGGATATTGCGGCCATGCGCCGCCAGTACGATATGCGCCGCCGCCTTGTGGTAAGCGGCCTTCGGGAGATCGGGCTCGATTGCTTCGAGCCGGAAGGCGCGTTTTATGTATTCCCCTCCATCCGGAGCACCGGCCTTTCTTCCGATGAATTCTGCGAAAAGCTGCTGTACGGCAAAAAGGTTGCCGTTGTGCCGGGCAACGCCTTCGGCGAAAGCGGGGAGGGCTTCATCCGCGTTTCGTATTCTTATTCCGTCAGTCACCTGACCCGCGCGCTGGAGCTCATCGATCAGTTTGTAAAGGAATGCAAGGGATAATGCTGCGTTTTACCGAACTCCGCGCCGCGGCCAAGTTAAACCTCACGCTGGATATCACCGGCCGCCGGGCGGATGGTTACCACGAGCTCGAAACCGTGATGCAGTCGGTGAGCCTTTTTGACCGCGTGCGGCTGGAGCGCCTGCCGGAGCCGGGCAAGATCGTGTTCCGGTGCGAAAGCCGCCCCTCGCTCGAAGAAGAGGACAACACCGCCTGCCGGGCCGCCCGGCTGTTCTTGCGGGAAACCGGAGCGCCCTGCGGGATCGGGATACGGCTCGAAAAACAGATTCCTTTGGCCGCCGGGCTCGGCGGCGGCAGCGCAGACGCCGCCGCGGTGCTCGTGGGGCTCAATCGTCTCTTCGGCACGGGCCTCGGCCGTGGGGAGCTCGAAGCGCTCGGCATGCACATCGGGGCGGACGTGCCCTTCTGCATTGCGGGCGGCACGCAGCTCGCGCGCGGGGCGGGGGAGGAGCTCATTCCCTTTGCGCCCATGCCGCATTGCTTCCTCGTGCTTGCCAAGGGGGAGGAAAAGCCCTCCACGGCGGAAATGTACCGCCGGTTCGATGAAAGCGGCTCGCCCGCCCGCCCGGATACGAAACGGCTCGGGGAGCTGTTCCGGGCAGGAGACCTTCCTGCCGCGGCAGGGGAGCTGCGCAACGCTTTTTCTGTCCTCTGGCAGAGCGAAAGGTTCCGCGCTCTGGGCGGGGCCTTTCGGGACTGGGGCTCCCTCGGCTGGTCTTTGAGCGGGAGCGGGCCTACCGTGTTCGGCGTATTCGCATCACAGCATCAGGCGGAAACCTGTGCGGGCGCCCTTCGGGAATTGGGCGCGGAGGCGTTCTTGTGCACGCCGTGTGAAACGGGCTGCGAAATCGTTTCCGAAGGATAAAAAAGGAGAATCCTTCCGCTCTTTTGTTTCACTTGAAATGTGCGGCTAAAAGTGTTAAATTATAAACGTGTTTCTCTTTTTGTAGAATTTTCCTTTCAGGTGAAGGGTAAAACAAGCCGGTAAAGCTGTGGTGAATAAAGTGTGTAAACGGATATCGCTCAGCATCGTCACCTATAATAATGGGGAAGAAGCGGGCAACGCCCTTGCGAGCATTTTTGAAATGTGCGGCGCGGAAAATTTGGAAGTATATATCGTCGATAACGCCTCCACAGACGATACGGTCGCTTCCCTGCAGGAACGCTTTCCTTCGGAGGAATATCCTTCCCTGCACTTTTTTCTGAACGAAAAGAACCTCGGCTTCGGGGCGGGGCACAACGCGGTGCTTCCTCATCTCGGTTCGCAGTACCATGTTATCGTAAACCCCGATATTATTTTGCGGGACGATGTTCTCACCCGCATGGCCGATTGTCTCGATAGCCGTCCCGATACCATCCTGCTTTCCCCCCGGGTGCTGTTCCCGAGCGGGCGTGAGCAGGTTTTGCCGAAGCGAAACCCCTTCATCCGTGCGCTGGCGGCCCGCCGCCTGCCGCGCTTCAAGCGGCTCCATAAGCACGCGGAGCGGTATGAGATGCGGGACCGGAACCTGAACCTGCCGCAGGAGATTGAGTTCGCCTCCGGCTGCTTCATGTTCCTGCGTACCGACGCTTTCCGCCGGGCCGGCGGGTTTGATAAGCGGTATTTTATGTATTTTGAAGACGCCGACCTCACCCGGACGCTGTGCGCGGAAGGCAAAGTGCAGTACGACCCCTCCTTTGTGGTTTACCACAGGTGGGAGCGGGTGAGCGCGAGAAGCTTTAAATTTATGATGATCCAGATTTTTTCCATGATCAAGTATTTCAATAAATGGGGCTGGAAATTCTAAGGAGGAAAAATGGTTTTATGAAAGGCATTATCTTAGCGGGCGGATCGGGAACGCGGCTGTACCCCCTCACTATGATCACCAGCAAGCAGCTGCTTCCGATTTACAACAAGCCGATGATCTATTATCCGCTTTCCACGCTGATGCTTGCCGGCATCAAGGATATCCTGATCATTTCCACGCCGGACGATACTCCCCGCTTCGAGCGCCTGCTTGGAGACGGAAGCGAGTTCGGCATTCATCTTTCCTATGCGGTCCAGCCGTCTCCCGACGGCCTCGCGCAGGCCTTCATCATCGGGGAGGAATTCATCGGGGGAGACAGCTGCGCCATGATCCTCGGGGATAATATTTTCTACGGCAACGGCATGTCCCGCATGCTGGTGGATACCGCCGCAAAGAGCGGCCGCGCCACGGTATTCGGTTATTATGTAAACGACCCGGAGCGTTTCGGCATTGTGGAATTCGATGACGCCGGCCGGGTGATTTCCGTGGAGGAAAAGCCGCAGTATCCGAAATCCAACTATGCCATCACCGGCCTTTATTTTTACGATCACCGCGTGGTGGAATATGCCAAGTCCTTAAAACCCAGCGCGCGCGGCGAGCTCGAGATCACCGACCTCAACCGCATTTACCTCGAAGCGGGCGATCTGGACGTTCAGCTGCTCGGCCGCGGCTATGCGTGGCTCGATACCGGCACCATGGATTCCCTCGTGGAGGCGGCCGATTTCGTGCAGACGCTGGAAAAGCGGCAGGGCATCATTATTTCCGCGCCGGAGGAAATCGCCTACCGCAAGGAATGGATCGATAAGGAAACGCTCCTGCGTTCCGCCGAGAAGTACGGCAAATCCCCCTACGGCCAGCATCTGAAAAATGTTGCGCTCAACAAGGTAAAGCTATAAAATCAACCGGAGGAAACAATATGAAGATTCTCGTCACCGGCGCCGCCGGATTCATCGGAAGCAATTTCACCTATCATATGCTACGCGAGCACCCGGATTATGACATCGTGGGCCTGGACCTGCTCACCTATGCCGGCAACCTCGAAACGCTCGAGCCCGCCATGAAAAACCCGAAGTTCAAGTTCGTGAAGGCCGATATCGCCGATGCTCCCGCTATGGACGAGCTTTTTGCCGCCGAGCAGTTCGATATCGTGGTGAACTTTGCCGCCGAATCGCACGTGGACCGCTCCATCACCAACCCGGAGGTGTTCCTGCGCACCAACATCCTCGGCACGCAGGCGCTGATGGAGGCTTCGAAAAAGCACGGTGTGAAACGGTACCATCAGGTTTCCACCGACGAGGTCTACGGCGACCTTCCCTTAGAGCGCACCGACCTCTTTTTCACGGAGGAAACCCCCATCCACACGTCTTCCCCCTATTCGGCTTCGAAGGCGTCCGCCGACTTGCTCGTCCTCGCCTATCACAGGACGTACGGCCTGCCGGTCACCATTTCGCGCTGCTCGAACAATTACGGCCCCTATCATTTCCCGGAAAAACTGATCCCGCTCATCATTTCCCGCGCGCTGAACGATGAGAGCCTGCCGGTGTACGGCGAGGGCAAAAACGTGAGGGACTGGCTCTATGTGGAGGACCATTGCTCCGCCATCGACCTCATCATCCATAAGGGCCGCGTGGGCGAGGTGTATAACGTGGGCGGCCACAACGAGCGCACCAACCTCGAGGTGGTAAAAACCATCCTGCGCGAGCTCGGAAAGCCCGAATCGCTCATCACCTATGTGAAGGACCGCGCCGGGCACGACCTGCGCTATGCCATCGACCCCACCAAGATCCGCACGGAGCTCGGCTGGACCCCCGAAACCCCCTTCGACGAAGGCATCAAGCGCACCATCCGGTGGTATCTCGAGAACAAATCCTGGTGGGAAAACATCATCAGCGGAGACTACCAGAATTATTATAAAAAGATGTATGGAGACAGATAAATGAAAGTATTAGTCACAGGCATAAGGGGCCAGCTCGGCCACGACGTGATGAAGGAGCTGGCGGCCCGCGGCATCCCCGCAGTGGGGGCGGATATCGGTGAGTTCGACCTGACCGACCGTGCGGCAACGGAAGCGTTCGTGCTGGGCGAACAGCCGGACGTCATCGTCCACTGCGCGGCGTTTACCGCGGTGGATAAGGCCGAGAGCGAAAAAGAGCTCTGCCGCCGCGTGAATGTGGACGGCACCGCAAATATTGCCGCCTGCGCCAAAAAGCTCGATGCAAAACTTGTGTATATCAGCACCGATTATGTCTTCGACGGCCAAGGGGAGGTGCCCTTTGAGGCCGATTCTCCCGCTAACCCCATCAATTTTTACGGCGAGTCTAAATGGCTCGGCGAGCAGGCCGTGCGCGAGTGCGTCAAAAAGGCGTTCATCATCCGCGTTTCATGGGTGTTCGGTTTGAACGGCGGCAATTTTGTGAAGACCATGCTGCGCCTTGCCGAAACGAGGAACGAGCAGAACGTGGTGGGCGACCAGATCGGCTCCCCCACCTATACGCCGGACCTATCCCGCCTCATTGCCGATATGATCGGCACGGAACAATACGGCACCTATCACGCCACCAACGAGGGCCTTTGCAGCTGGCATGAGTTTGCCTGCAAAATTTTTGAATATTCGAACATCCCCATGCAGGTAAACGCCCTCACGAGCGAGGAATATAACGAACGCTTCCATCCCGCCGCGAAGAGGCCCTTTAATTCCCGGCTTTCCAAAAAGAGCCTGGACGATGCGGGCTTCGCCCGCCTTCCAACCTGGGAAGACGCGCTCCGGCGGTACCTTCAGGAACTGAAGAATCAATAAAAAGCAAACGGGGAACAAACGGCTATGGTCCATATTTTCATGGCGACTTATAACGGCGAGCGTTTCCTGCGCGGGCAAATCGATTCCATCCTGGCGCAGACGGTGCAGGACTTTCGCCTCTATATCCGGGACGACTGCTCGAAAGACGGCACGCGCGCCGTCATCCGCGAATATACGAAGCGGTATCCGGAAAGAATCGTTTTTCTGGAATCTCAGGCGCCGTCCGGCGGGGCAATGGAAAATTTCTTTGCCCTGATGCGGGAATGCGCCGGTTTACAGGGCTGCTTCATGTTTTCCGATCAGGACGATGTATGGCTGCCGGAGAAAATCGAACGCTCGCTCACAGAGCTGCGCCGCCTGGAAAAAGTATACGGGCCAAAAACGCCCCTTCTCGTGCACACGGACCTGACCGTTACCGATGCGGAGCTCCATGTTCTGGAACCCTCCTTCGAGCGGTTCCAGAAGCTCGAATACGAAAAAAATGACCTTGCTTCCCTTTTGCAGCAGAACAATATCACCGGCTGCACGATGCTGTTCAACCGTCCGCTGCTCGAGCTTTCGCTCGTGGAGGATACGAACGGCATCCTGATGCACGATTGGTGGATGGGCCTCGTTTCCGCCGCCTTCGGCGCGGTGGGAACGGTGCGGGAGCCCACCATCCTTTACCGCCAGCACGGTGGCAACGAGGTGGGGGCCAAAAATGTGAAGAGCCCTTCGTATCTGCTGGCTCAGTGCCGGAAATTTTTTGGCAACGAAAACCGGTTTGCCAAAACCCACGCGCAGGCCGCGCGCTTTTTGCAGGAATACGAAAGCCGCCTTACGGAAGACGGGCGGGAAGTGCTTCGGGCGTTTTTAGCCCTGCCGTCTGCCGGCGGTTTTCGCCGCCTTTCCATTGCCCGGCGCTACGGCTTTTCCTGCCAGGGGAAAATGCGCCGCCTTGCGCAGCGCGCCGCCTATCTGGTTACGCCGAAATCGAACAGATAACCGACTGCCGCCGGCCTGCGGGCCGGGCGGGCGCCGAAAAAACATCGCCTTTTTTCCAGAGGCGGCTTTGTTTTAAAATCCAGCGCGAAAAATGCCGAAAGGAAACAGCTTTTATGAAAATTGCAATTGCCGGAACAGGATACGTCGGGCTCGTTACAGGCGTGTGCCTCGCGGAAATCGGGCACGATGTCACGTGCATTGATATCGATCCGAAGAAGATCGAATTCATGCGTGGAGGAAAATCCCCCATATACGAGGCGGGGCTCGAGGAGCTGATGCTCAAAAATGCCGAACGGCTCCATTATACCACCGAATATGCCGCGGCTTACCGCGGGGCGGAAATCATTTTCGTTGCGGTGGGCACGCCGGAAAAGAAGGATGGCTCCGCCAACCTGAAGTTTGTGTATGAGGTGTGCGGCCAGATTGCAGAAAGCATTGAAGCCGATAAGCTGGTGGTGATAAAATCCACCGTCCCCATCGGCACAAACGATAAGATCGAAGCCTTCATCAACAGCCATACGAGGGAAGACGTTTCGGTGGAGGTCGTTTCCAACCCCGAATTCCTTTCGCAGGGCACTGCCGTGCGGGATACGCTCCACGGCGCGCGCGTGGTTATCGGCGCGAAAACCGAGGAGGCGCGGGCAACCATGGCCCGGCTGTACGAGGGCTTCCATCAGCCCTTCGTGCTCACCGACCGCCGCAGCGCGGAAATGATCAAATACGCTTCCAACGACTTTTTAGCGCTCAAAATTTCCTATATCAACGAGATTGCCAACGTCTGCGAACTGGTGGGCGCTAACATAGAGGACGTAGCCAAGGGCATGGGGTACGACCCCCGCATCGGCAACCGCTTTTTGAACGCGGGCATCGGGTACGGCGGCTCCTGCTTCCCGAAGGATACAAAAGCCCTCCACTGGCTTGCCAATTATTATGATTACGAGATCAAAACCATCCGTGCGGCCATCGACGTCAACGAAAACCAGAAGATCCGCCTCATCAAAAAGGCGCGGAAGTATTATGAATCCATGAGCGGGCTGACCGTGGCCGTTTTGGGGCTTACCTTCAAACCGGGAACGGACGACCTGCGCGACGCCCCCTCACTCCAGAATATCCCCATCCTGCTGGACGACGGCGCGGTGGTCCGCGCATACGATCCGGTGGGCGAGGAAAACTTTAAAAAGAAGATCCCGGAGGGCATTATATATTGCGACAGCCCCGAGCAGGCTCTGCTCAATGCGGATATCTGCTTCATCTTCACCGAGTGGGACGAAGTGAAGAAGCTGGATGCCGAAAAGTTCGAAAAGCTCATGAAGAGCCCCGTTGTTTTGGACGGCCGCAACTGCTACGACCCGGAAAGCTTCAAGGGCACGGGCGTATTTTATGAATCCATCGGGCGCAGCCCGGTTTATCCGGCGGAAGGGTACGAAGCGCCCCAGAAGTAAAAAGGAAGGGAACCGGTTATGGCATACCGCGCGGTTTTATTCGATTTAGACGGCACGCTGCTCAATACCATAGACGATATTGCAGACAGCGCAAACCTGGCGCTCACGGAAAACGGCCTTTCGCCCTACCCTGTTGAGCGGTATCACTATTTTGTAGGCAACGGGGTTGCCATCCTGATCCAGCGCCTCACGGCGGATACGCCGGAAAAATACGACGGCGTGCGGGAAAAATACATTCAGCATTATGAACGGGAGGGCATGTGCGAGCGCAAAACGCAGCCCTATCCGGGCATTATGGATATGCTCCGCGAAATGAACCGGAGAGGCATTCCCGTTTGCGTGCTTTCCAATAAGCCCCACCAGAGCGCACGGGACGTGATCGCCCGGTATTTTCCGGAGATCACCTTCGCCGAGGTGTTCGGCCAGCGGGAAGGGGTGCCGGTAAAGCCCGACCCCGCCGCCGCGAAAGAAATTGCTTCCCTTTTAGGGATAAGGCCGGAAGAGTTCCTCTATGTGGGAGATACCTCCGTGGATATGGAGACGGGGCGCGGCGCGGGCATGTACCCGGTGGGCGTGCTCTGGGGCTTCCGCACCCGGGAAGAGCTCGAAGAATCGGGAGCCGGGGAAATCATCGGCGATCCGATGGAGCTCTGCCGCCTGCTCGATGAAAACAAGTGAATTTACAAAAATCCCCGGCCGGGGCGTGATTCCGATGGAAGCGCTGCCAGCCGGGGATTTTTATAAATAGCCGCAGGCAATCTATAAAAATTGTCCATGTTGCCCGCTGCACGGGCAACGGACGTAACATCTCAGCGCGCGGCCTCAAAGAGACCGCATGCGCCAAAAAACAGCCGCAGCTCCGTTCTGCCGGAAAATGTTCCCCGGCTCGCGGCTATTTTTTATATCTGCAAAACAGCACAAAACATTATTCTAAATTGTAAAAATTTTATTGAAAACAGAGGGGAACTATTTTATAATTATTCCGTTATCGTGCATCTGCACATGATGTATCTCAGGTGATAAGGGGAATCGATTATGAGGAAACGTAGAATCCTTTCGCTGCTGTTGGCAATTTCGCTCCTCGCGGCGATGGTCCCGGCGCTGCCCGCGCTGGCGGACGATTACAGCCTCGTTTGGAGCGACGAATTTGATGGCGCCGCTCTCGACCGTTCCAATTGGAATTATGAGATCGGCGTTGGAGACAACGGCTGGGGCAACAACGAGCAGGAGTATTATACCGACCGCGCGGAAAATATCCGTGTAGCGGGCGGCCATTTGATCATCACGGCCCGCCGCGAAAGCTACGGCGGCAGGCAGTTCACCTCTGCGCGCATCAAGACCCAGGGCCTGCGGGAATTTACCTATGGAAAGATCGAAGCCCGCATGAAAATGCCGGTGGGGCAGGGCATCTGGCCGGCCTTCTGGATGCTGGGCGGAAATATCGGTGATGTCGGCTGGCCCGCGTGCGGCGAAATCGATATCATGGAGCATGTGAACAGCGACGCCGTCACCCACGGCACCATCCACTGGGAGGCGAACGGCCACGCGGAATACGGCGGCTCCTCCGGAAGCCTGGATGTAACCCAGTTCCACACCTATTCCGTGGAATGGACGGATCAGTACATCCGCTGGTTTGTGGACGGCGTGCAGTTCCATGAGGCGAATATTGCAAACAGCATCAACAGCACGGAGGAATTCCACCGCCCGCATTTCATCCTCTTCAACCTCGCGGTGGGCGGAAACTGGCCGGGCGCCGCGAACGATTCCACCCCCTTCCCGGCGGAAATGGCAGTGGACTATGTCCGCGTATACCAAAAGGGCGCTTCTTCCGTGATCTCCCAGATCCCGGGGCGCGTGGAGGCGGAAAATTACAGCTCCATGTACGGCGTGGACCGGGAAGACTGCTCGGAAGGCGGGCAGGACGTCGGCTGGATCGACGCGGGCGACTGGATGGATTATCCGGTAAATGTCGCGTCTGCGGGTACCTACCGGGCGGATTTCCGTCTCGCCGGAAAAGACCCGGACGGCGCTTTGCAGCTTCAGAAGGACGGCGCAGTCTTAGGCAGCGTCACCGTCCCGAACACGGGAGACTGGCAGAACTGGCAGACCGCCTCTGCGGAGGTATACCTTCCTGCCGGAGAGCAGACCCTCCGGGTGTATTCCACCGGCAAGGCGGTGAACCTAAACTGGATCGAATTTACGAAGGCCGACACGCAGCCCGACCTCGTCGTCGCCGATATCCGGTGCGAGCCCGAGAACCCGCAGGCCGGGGATGAGGTCACCTTCCGCGCGGTCATCCGGAACGACGGCAGCGGCGCCACTCCCGCCGTCAAGCACGGCCTGTCCATTTTCGTGGACGGTACGCAGGTCAACTGGTGCGATACCCATCTTACCTCCCTCGCCCCCGGGCAGAGCGCCACCCTCGTGTGCAACGGCGGCCCGCAGGGCAAGGCCACCTGGACGGCGGCGGAGGGCACGCATACCGTCGGCGCGTTTATTGACGACGTTTCTTTGATTGCCGAATCGAACGAAACCAACAATACCATGGATAAATCCTTCACGGTTTCTCCGAAATCGCAGGGCTCCACCGTGGTGTATACGAGCGGGGAGTATAAGCTCACCATCCAAGACCCCTCCGGCGCGCTGGCAGACGCCGCCCGCCAGAAGCTGGTGGATACCTATTTTGCCGTGTATCCTGCAATGTCCGCGCGGTTCAACACGGGCGCGGCGAAGGAGGTCGTCTGCCGGATCGATACGGGCTACGACGGCGTGGCCTATACCTCCGGCACGAGTATCACCATTTCCTCGAACTGGCTTCTGAACAACCCGAACGATACCGATTGCTTCACCCATGAGCTCATGCATGTGGCGCAGGGCTATCCGGGATACGATCCCGTATGGCTGGTGGAGGGCATCGCAGATTATGCGAGGAACCGGTACGGCCTCTATAACGAGGCGGGCGGATGGTCACTTCCCGATTATGCCTCCGGCCAGAAATATACCGACAGCTACCGCGTTACCGCACGTTTCCTGCTCTGGTGCGAAAACCGCGTGAAGGCGGATATTGTAGAGGGCCTCGACCGTGCCCTTCGCGCCAACTCCTATTCCGCCGATACCTGGGTGCAGCTCACCGGAAAAACGGTCGACGCGCTCTGGAGCGAATACGTGGCCGATCCGTCTCTCGAGCGCCCCGCAGAAACGCCGGGCATCGTTTCGGGCGAAACCTATGTGGTCTATTCGAAGGCCAGCGGCAAGGCGGCCACCGCCGACGGGGGCGGGAACCTCATGCAGTCCGGTTACCGGGGAGGAGACGCCCAGCGCTTCCGTTTCGATTATCTCGGCAGCGGGTATTATAAAATCGTGAACCCGGCGAGCGGGAAGGTCGTTTCTGTGGAAAACGGCGGCACGGCAGACTGGACGAATATCTGCGTATCCGACGATACGGGAGCCGATTCCCAGCAGTGGAAGATCACAGTAGACGGCGATTCCTTCGCGCTTTCGCCGAAGCACGCCCCGGCCATGGCGATGGACCTCGCCCTCTCCTCGCAGGAGGACGGCGGCAACATCCATCTCTACACGCCGAACGGCAGCACCGCCCAGCGCTGGAAGCTGGAAGCATATGAAGACCCGGGTACCGATCTAATTATCACAGACGTCCGCGCCGCCGCTTCGGCCGTGCGGAAAAA